>DRKF01000099.1 GCA_011051915.1 Acidimicrobiales bacterium
CCTCAGATGACCGAGACCCGACGCGGGAACACCCGCAGACCGGGTCCTCAGATGACCGAGATCTGGCCGGCTTCCTCATCGGTGAGCAGATCGGTGCCCATGGCCAGCAGATCCTCGGCCATCAGGTCGGGGGCATCGCTCACGCCGAGGGCCCGAATGACCGGGGTCAGTACCGAACCATCCACACCGGCCGCGTCGGTCAACGCCTCCAGGGAGCTGATGGTGCGCCCGATCACGGTCGTGACGTGCTCGGAAGGAATATTCGAGAGCACGGCGGCGAATGTCATGTCGTCGATTCGACCGACCCGGTCGACGTTGCGGAGTCCACCGGCCAGCAGGGCACCCAGATCGCGGACGGCCTCGGTCATCTCGGCCACCTGGTCGCTGCCCGCCCCCGCCTCGTCGGAAAGCACCGCGAGCTGTGGGAAGCGGAAGAACACCACCGCGAACGTCTCGCCCATGCGGGCCAGGCGATGCAGGGCCATGTCCACGGTGTCGGCCAGACCGGTCCGGTTGGCCAGTCCCGTAAGGGAGTCGGTTGCGGCCAGGACGTGCAACTGGAGCCGCAGATGGGCGTTCTCCGATTCGAGGTCGCGCACCCTCTGTTCCAGGCGGGCGACGCGCCCTCCCAGTGCACCTTCAGCATCACCGGTAGCCACCAGTACCTCCCCAACCGGGGTCTCGGACCCGGAATCCGCCATCCCGTCGCGCAGATCGACGACCGGTCCTTCGCTGTCACTCATCAAATGCCCTCCTCAACCGCCGGACGGCGGCCTCCTCGCGGTGCCTCGTCGACCGCAACCCGACCGGCTGAAGTGTTCGAACGAGAAATTTCGCAGATTTCCCGGATCTCATGATCCGGTCACCGGGTCATCGACCGGGCGGTCGCCTTCAGCGGCGACTCCCGCTGTCGACCTGCACATTGTGACACCCGATCAGGCGTCAGCCGCGCACCTGGACCGGAATCCCGGGCCGATCACCTCTCCCGGCGCGACGCGCCCCGAGGGCGGGGCCGAGGGCCCGGCGCTGTACATGGAGGAACTGGATCGGACCCTGTGGGCTCTGCGGAGGGCCATGGCCCTCGTGGACTACCGGGCCACGGTCGCCCGCCTGATGCTGGGTGCCGACGACAGACGGTTCGTCAGCCCCGCCAGTGAGGAGCTCGCCATGGAGGTGAGCCGGTTCCGCGGTATCTCCGACGAGGTCGTGGCCGCCACCGGACGGGCCGCCCAGGCCTGGGGAATGCGACCCGCCGAGCGGAGCCTGACCACCCTGGCCGACCGGGCCCCCAGCCGGTGGAAGGAGCCTCTGGACGAGCACATCGACGCCCTGTCCGGGGACATCGAACGTCTGCACGCACAGCTTGCCGACCAGAACGCCCTGCTGACGATCGGTCAACGCCAGATCCAGCGCACCGTGGACCTTCTGCTGGGAGGCGAGGAGACCGCTGAGTACCGCCCGACCGAGGAGTTCTCCCCGGGCCGGGCCCGCTTCGTGGACCACCTGGCATGAGGGGGAGGAACTGATGTCCTTCCAGGCCCTGAGCACCGGCTACACCGGTCTCTACTCCTCCCAGATCGGCATCGACACCGCCTCCAACAACGTCAGCAACGTCAACACACCCGGCTACACCCGCCAGAGGGTTGAACTGCGACCCCGTCTCAGCCGGCAGTTGCTCGCCGGCCGGGTCGGCACCGGTGTCGACGCCTTCGACATCACCCGGTCCCGCGACGCCTTCCTCGACGCCCGCGTCAGGGGGGCCCAGGGCTCCCTCGGCGCCCTGGAGACCAACGCCGACCTGCTCGAGCGGGCCGAAAAGATCCTTGGCGAACCAGACTTCGGTATCGGCGCCTCCCTGAACGATCTGTGGGACGCATTCGAGAACCTCTCACTCTCCCCGACCGACAAGGGGTCCAGGGTGGCCGTGATCTCCCAGCTGGAGTCCCTCAGCGGCCGGATCAACTCCATCTCCAAGGGGGTGGACCAGCTCCAGGACGACACCTCGTTGAAGTTCTCCGTGGCCGTCGACGAGGCCAACTCGATGCTCCAGGAACTGGCCGACCTGAACAACGCCATTCAGAGGGCGGGGACCAAGAACGGTATGCCGAACGACCTGCTCGACCGTCGCGACCAGCTCCTCGACAAGGCAGCCCAGAAGTTGGGGGCCCACATCCAGATCAACGGGGACAACTCCGCCCGGCTGACCCTGAACGGGTTGGCCCTGGTCGACGGCGCCCAGGCCCTGTCGCTCACCTACGACGCCACCACCGGGACTCTCACCCACAGCACCGGATTCGACGTACAGGCCGGGGGTGAGATCGGGGGACTGCAGACGTTCCTGTCCAGTGACCTCACCGCGATCCGAACCGATCTGAACCAGCTGGTCGTCGACCTCGCCGACAATGTGAACGCCCGTAACCAGGCTGGATTCACCGCCCCCGGCGTGGCCGGAGGTGACCTTCTCTCCTACTCGCCGCTGAACCCCTCCGGAACCATCGCGGTGGGGGTTACCGATCCGGCGGAGATAGCGGCTTCCTCCGACGGCGGCACCCCGTTCCCCGCCCACAACGGCGAGAACGCCCGCTCCCTGGCCGATCTCAGGTTCGACACCGTGGCCGCCGGGGGCACCCTCACCCTGCACGGAGCGGCCCGCAGCTTCACCAGCGCCATCGGGGCCAAGGCTGCCATAGCCCGACAGACCGCCGACGCCCAGGCCGATCTCACCACCAGCGCCGAGCTGAGTCGTTCGGCCTCCCAGGGGGTGAACGTCGACGAGGAGATGATCGACCTCATCCGCTACCAGAGGGCGTACCAGGCTTCGGCCCGCGTCATCACCGCCGCCGACCAGATGCTCGACACCCTGATCAACAGGACCGGACTGGTGGGTCGCTAGTAGCGGACCCGGTCTCTCCACCGAACACCGACCACAGGAGCAACTCAACCGATGCGGATTTCGACCCAGTTGATGATGGACCGGTCCCTGGGCAGACTCCAGGACCGGCTGTCGTCGGTCGAGAGAACCCAGAGTCGACTGGCGACGGGCAAGCAGTTCCTCGTCTCCTCGGAGAACGTCGGCGGGATGAACACCGCTCTGGCCCTCAGATCCGAACGGGCCGGGGTGGCCCAGGCCAACAAGAACGCCGAGGACGGCCGCACCCGGGTCAACCTCGCCGACAGTCGGCTTCAGCAGATCCTCACCGCCATGAGACGGGCCCGCGATCTGGCCATCCGGGGCGCGAGCACCCTCCAGCCGGCCGAACGGGACGCCATAGCCAAGGAACTCTCCTCGATACAGGAACAGGTCGTCTCCCTGGCCAACTCCGACTATCTGGGACAGGGACTCTTCTCGGGGTTCTCCACCGACGAGGCGGTCAAGAAGGTCGGTGCGGTATGGACCTACGGGGGCGACTCGGGAGCCGTCAACCGGCGAATCAGCGAGTCCGAGGTCGTGCAGGTGAACGTCACCGGCGACGAGATATTCGGTTTCAACGACTCCGACGACATGTTCACGATGCTGGATCAGCTGATCACCGACGTACAGGCCGGTGACACCACCGCCGTGTCCAATGCCCTCGACTCCATCGACACGGCCACCAGTCGGATCGACCTCGGGCTGTCCAGGCTGGGCGCGGTGGGCAACCGGATCGAGACGACCATCGGTCGGAACCTGGCCGTGGACGAGAGCCTCCGTCAGCAGCTCTCCTCCACCGAGGACGTGGATCTGACCGAGGCGATCCTGGAGCTCAAGACCCAGGAGGTGGCCCTGCAGGCCACCCTGGGTGCGGTCGGCCGGGCCATCCAACCATCGTTGATCGACTTCCTGCAGTGAGCGTCGACATCGTGGACCCCCGCCCCATACCGCCTTCCCAGCCGGCCATGAGCGACAATGATGGAATCGCCATGGACACAGATCTCCCACCCGACCACAGGGGCGCCGTCATGGAGCTCCCCGACGGCATACCCGGACTCACCACCGAGACCCGCTTCGTGCTCTCCTCGGTGGCCCCCGACGCTCCCGAGGACTCCCTGTTCCAGCTCCTCACCTGTCTCGACGACGACACCTCCCTGGTGGTCACCCAACCCTGGAACTTCTTCGCCGACTACGCACCCGACATCGACGACGGGGAACTCGAACAGCTCGGTATCACCTCCCCGGAGGACCTGGTGCTCTTCTGTCCGGTGACCCTCGACTCCCAGGCCGGGTGTGTCTACGTCAACCTGCTGGGACCGTTCGTCGTCAACGGCCAGTCGATGGTCGGACGCCAGGTGGTGCTCACCGACCGCGACTGGCCGGTCAGGGCCCGGGTCGACCTCTCCGCTCTCTGAAGGGGTGAACGGGTGGTGACCGCGCTCTCCGCCCTCTAAAGGGGTGAACGGGTGGTGACCGCTCTCTCCGCTCTCTGAAGGGGCGGTCACCGCGCCGGCAGCGGGTACTGTTCCTCATCGAACGACCGCGACCCACGGAGGGGTGCGGGTGATCCGTCGAGGAGGACCGATGTACTGCGATCAGCGGAAGCACCGGAACCGCTGATGCTGGTTCTGTCCCGCCGCAAGGGCGAGTCGGTCATCATCGGCAACGACATCAAGGTCACCGTGATCGATGTTCGCGGGGACCAGGTCCGGTTGGGGATCGACGCCCCCCGCTCGGTGAGCGTCCACCGTGAGGAGATCTACCAGCAGGTGCTCGACGAGAACGCCGCTGCCGCCCGGTCGGTGGACACCGGTTCTCCCCTGCTCAAGGCCCGCAAGACCGACACCTGAGCCCCAGGATCCCCATCTATGTCACCAACCGCGCGCTATGGCGCGCGAACGGTGACACAGATCCCCAACCCCCCACGATCTATGTCACCAACCGCGCGCTATGGCGCGCGAACGGTGGCACAGATCGGCTTGGGGGGTCAGGCCTGGCGAACCATGAACGGTGGTGGAGCGATCTTCGGGCCCGCTCCGTAGGTGACCCGCTCGTCGCCACCACCCTCGAGTTCCTCGGCCCGTCGCCCGATCAGGTCAATGGCACCCCGGGCCAGGTCGGTGGCCATGGTGTGGGCCTCCGTCGCCTCCTCCACCCCGATCCGCAGCTTCTCGATCCGGGTCTCGAGTTCGGTACGGAAGGGCTCCTCGGTTCCCTCCAGCAGTGAACGGGCCGAGATCTCCTCCGTGCCGCGTGTCTCGGCCAGTGCGCTGACGGCCAGGTCCCGCAGCAGGGACTTCTCGCCCAGACGCTCCGACGCCTGCTCCAGATCGTCCACGGCGAGGAACAGCTTGGAAAACTCGTGTACCGCCACCAGCAGCATCACCGCCCGTGACCGGAACACGAGGCCCTCGAGGGCCTCGATCTCGGCGTCCATGGCCTGCAGGAGCCGGGACTCGGCCCGGTCCGGCGCCGGATCGGATTCGGGGCGGGTCGACACACTCACCTCGACAACCACCCGGCGGGATCGACGGCCTCACCGTCGACGCGGACCTCGAAATGGAGGTGGGGGCCGGTGCTGCGTCCGGTGGAACCCACCGCACCGATCATCTCCCCCGCAGCGACCCTCTGTCCCGGAACCACGTCCAGGCGGGACTGGTGGGCGTAACGGGTTTCGACCCCGCCGCCGTGATCGATCACCACCAGCTGGCCGTAGCCACCACGCTCCCCCGCCCAGGTGACGACACCGTCGGCGGCCGCGGCTATCGGCGTTCCGGCCGGGGCTCCGATGTCGACACCCTTGTGCATCTTCTGGGAGCCGTCGATCGGATCGGTCCTGAGCCCGAATCCCGAACCCAGCTCGAATCCCGCCAGGGGGGAGACCCGCCGGCCACCGCTTCCCGGCGGAATCACCACCGGAACGGGCACACCGGAAGTGGCCGGTGTGGGGGCCAGTCCGATCTCACTTCGCTGCAGGGCCAGGACATCAGCCAGATCCGCCAGGTCGGTCGCCCGCAGCGCCCCCCCGGCTCCGGCGGCGTTGAGCAGCTCGGCGGCACCGGCCTGGTCGATGAGACCACTGAACCGTCCGGCGTCCACCCCACCCACCGGGGACAGCAGATCGATGCCGAACCGAGCCTCGATGGCGCTGATCCGGGAGAGAACCTCTCCTACCGACACGACGGTGCCCCCGAACGAGACCGAGAGGACTCCCACGCTCCCCCCGAACGGAGCCGCGAGAAATTCCGAGCTCCCCCCGAACGAGACCGAGAGGACTCCCACGCTCCCCCCGAACGGAGCCGCGAGAAATTCCGATGGCAGTCGGCGACCATGGTTGTCACGTCGACCGCACCCGCCGCGGGTGAAGCCCACCACCCCGACCTTCCGGTCACGTACCCTTGATCCCTGCGAGTGCACTGTCCTTCCCTGTACCGATCCGGTGTCGATACCGAGGCGGGGTCACATCGGACCCACCGAGAGAGATCAATCAACCACAGAATGCAGTCAACTCCTCAAAATCAGGAAAGCACTGCCGACAGGACCAGAGCACACCGAACGCCGGCATACGCCGGGAGGGAGGCGGTTTTAGTGCGGCAGCGGGCCAGAAGATCTGCCCGATCAGAATCAGAGGCGAACAAACTGGCGGCGGAGAACCTGGACCTGATCCAGCAGATCGTCAACCAGGTGGCCACCAGATACCCGCGTCATGTCGACCGCGGTGAGCTCTGGAGTGCCGGCGCCATGGGATTGGTCGAGGCCTCGCGTTCCTACAAACCCGAGACCGGGGTCCCCTTCGGGCGCTACGCGGCGATCCGTATCCGGGGAGCCATCATCGACTCCACCCGCAAGCGCGACTGGGCGGTGCGGTCCCTGAGGCGTCGGATGAGAGAACTCCACGATGCCGAGGAACAGTTCGAGGCCGCCAAGGGCCGCAAGCCCAGCGAAGAGGAACTGGCCGAGGCCATCGGTGTCCCGTTGGACGAGATCCACAGTCGGAAAGCGGCCTCGGTCGCTTCCTCGCTGCTGCACCTCGATCAGGAGGACCAGGACCGCGTGTCCCTGGGGGAACGCATCAGGGAGAACACTCCCGACCGGATTCCCGACGAACACCTGGCCGAGAGGGAGATGATCGGTACCCTGCGAACAGCCATCGGGGGACTCCCCGAGCTTCAGCGCGATGTCATCACCCGTTACTACCTCAACGGCGAGATGCTGCAGTCCATCGCCGAGTCGATGGGCGTGACCGAGGCTCGAATCTCCCAGATAAGGGCCGAGGCCGTGCATGCCATGAGGTCCTACTTCACGACGATGTACTCCGACGTGGCCGAGGTCCCCGAGGATGCACCCGGACGACGGAACCGGGCTGCCTACCTCGCCAACATGGCGACGAAGTCAACCTGGCTGACCCGCCTGCAGGCCGCCGGACCGCCCGCCGCCTCCCACCAGGCCGCCGGCTGACACCGGTGGGTTGATCACCAGTGGCCGACGACTCCAAGGCCGATGAGGGCCCCAAGGCCGACCTGGCCTCACTGTGGTTGTCCGAGGCCTCCAAGGAGAGGATCCGCCAGTCCTTCGCCGCCGAGATCACCGACGGCCTCGAGGCCGTGGGCCGAGCCGAGATCGTGGTTCTCTCCACCCGACTGCCCCGGATCCGGATAGGCCCGGTCATGGAGGAGGTTTCCGGGTCGGCCCGAGGGCCCGTTGTCGTCGTGTGTCACGCCGGTGGCGAACAGGTGGCCCTGCAGCTCCTCCAGCTGGGGGCCACCAGCATCATCGCCGAGGGCGACGAGGCCGTACTCCGCCAGCTGGTTCCCAACGCCGGCCCCGGAAGAACCACGACGAACGAGGACGGGGTGGCCACCGACGAGCCGCCCTCCGTCGATCCCGAGCCGCTCGTCACCGGATTCGCCCAGAGGATCGAGAACCTACGCGCCGGCACCCTGGCCGGAGGAAAGACCGACGAGACCACCCGACTCCCGCTCTCGGCGTCATTCGAGGTCCGATTCGCCGAGCTGGGCCAGCGCGACCAGCTCCCCCGCCTCGGCTACATAACGGTGGCCAACGCCGAGGAGTCCTTCGGCCAGCTCGACCGTCCCACCTTCGATCTCGTCCGGCGCAGGCTGGCCCTGCTGTTCCAGACCACCGCCGCCGAGTACGGGGCGGAGATGTATCAGCTCGGCGAGCTGGAGTTCGCCTATCTGGGACCCACCATGGACGCCGGCCGGGGCGCCGAGTTCAGCCGCCGACTCGTGGATACGGCCGGAAGTTTCTCCCCCTCTGGTACCGACGGGATCCTCCTGGCCGTGGGCCACGCCGGCCCCGAGGTGGCGGGTGACCCCCGAACCCTGCGGGAACTGGCGGATCGAGCCGTCCGGGCGGCCGAGACCCAGAACGGTGGTGTGGTCAGCGGAGACGAACTGGCCCGCTCCCAGGCCGGTACCACCGAACTGGAGACGGCCTTCCATCTCGCCCGCTGGGTGAGCGAGCACGATCGTTACAGCGAGGACCACGCCGCGGCGGTGGCCGACCTGGCCGTTCGGATGGGCCACGAACTCGGCATGGACGGACTCGACCTGGTCCGCCTCAGACTGGCCGCCAACCTCCACGACATCGGCAAGATCGGTCTGGATCCGGAGATCCTCGAGGCCGACCCCGAGCAACTCGACGGGGAGCAGGCCGAGGCCTATCGGTCCCATCCGGAGAAGGGTGGGAAGTTCGTCCTGCTGTCCGCCGGTGAGGTGGTGGCGGCCGCCATCCACCGACACCACGAGAACTTCGACGGTTCGGGCTTTCCCGACGGCATGTCCGGCGAGGAGATCCCCTTTCCCGCCCGAGTGATTGCGGCGGCCGACACCTGCCGCGTCCTCATCGACGGTGACACCCCCCTGGACAGTGTGATCGAGCAACTGGAGGAGGCCTCCGGAACCCGGTTCGACCCGACCGTGGCCAAGGCGGCCATCACCGTCCTGCAGGAGGACCGGGGTCCGGCCTCGAACCAGACTCAGGAACCCTGACCGCCCGAAGCCTCCAGGGAGCTGGCCAGAATCCCGGTTCCCACCCGGATGAGCTTCCCGACGACGAGCACCGCGCCCATGACCGCCAGGGCACGGATACCCGCGTCCAGGAGGCTGAGCCGGCCCAGTACCAGCAGCAGCGAGATCCAGCCCAGGGCCAGCAGGCCCAGTGTCGACAGGATCCGGCGTACATCCTTCATCGTTGCCGACCTCTCATCGGCGCGGCAGCAGTTCTCTGATCGAGAGGGCCAGCTCGAAGGGGCTCACCCGAACGGCGTGCCCGTCGGAGCGGAACCGGTAGCCGAGGACGGCATTCCCGGCCGACACCAGCTCGAGGGCCTGGGTCATGGCCCCGTCGACCCAGGAGACCACCGCCGGGTCCAGTTGGGCCGCTGTCGGGGCCGGCAGGGTCGAGTCCACCACGAGATGAATCCACCGCTTGGCCCTGATCCGATCCAGCCAGTCCAGTGCCGTCTGCGAGGGGCTCAGCAGCGACACGGCCAGGTCCCCCTCGAAGGAGGGAACTCCGGGGAAGACCGCCGAGGGCAGTCCGAACACCCCGGCCACCCCGCGGGTGTCGAGTCCGACGGTCAGCTGGTCTCCCGACGGGAAGGGTCCACACACCTCGGTTCCGATTCGGGCCAGCCGATGTACCCAGGCCATGTCGTCGAGCGGGTCGAGGCCGTCCACCCGACTCAGCCACGAGTAGGGCAGTCCCAGACGGGCCAGACGGTCCATGGACCAGTCGACGGGTCCCGTGCCGACCTGCCAGCCGTCGGACGGCCAGCCCAGAGGGCGCTCGGTTTCGCTCCGGGATGAGGAGTCGGTGGGTGGGGAGTACGTGACTTCCGGCGTCGCCCCGGTACGGGTGTCGACCGGGGCCACCGACGGGGAAGCGAGACGGGGCGACCGCATGATCGGCGGTTCGGCCTCGATCTCGCCGTCCACTGCGGAGCCGGTGTCCGTCGGCGCCGTCGGCGGGGCGGGGAGTGGCCGGGTCCAGGGCATGTGCCCCGCCGGGTCGGCCACAGGGGCAGGAGTACCGAGGCCGGAGGCACCGTCCCTCAGGTCGATGGTCTCGGGAGTCGAAATCCCCGCAGTGGGTCCGTCCTCGCGGCTCCTGGCTCTCAGCTCGGCCTTGAGGGCATCACCGAATGTCCCCCGGTGGGCGCTCTCACCGGCCTCGATGCGCTCGAGCACCAGGTCCACGGCAGCGGCGCTGTCCAGAGCCCCCTGCGTGGCGGGGCCGCGGGACGCCGCACCCCCGGGGTCCGTCGCTTCACCGCCGGGGTCGAGGACGGTCCGCTCACCCGGGGCGGGGTCGGGACGCCCAGGGCTCTCGGCGACGGTGATCTGGTAGGTCTCCTTGCCGAAGAATCCCCCGATCCCGCCCTTGGTCACCTTCTCCGCCTTGACTATCCGGGCGGATTCACCGAACTGTCGGGCCACGGCCTCGAGGGCGGCCTCCACCGAGGGAGCCTCCACCGTCACCGTGCCCCTCTCCTCGAGGGTCACATCAGTGGGTTCGTAGTAGTCGGTCATGCGGCCCTCCATACCCTCCGGACGGAGCCGGTCCGGTTCCTGTGTCCTGTCGACCGGTCAGACACCGGGTCAACCACCGTCGGTACCCGTGGTCCCCACCCCCACCACCTCGCCGCGGGTAGCAGGCTCCAACTGCCCTCCGATGATCGCCACGGGAGTGATCTCCATCTGTCCGGGAATCTCCGGGTAGGCGAGTACCGGCAGATCGATCCCCGAGGAAACCAGGAACCTCTGCAGGGCGCGTCTCAGACCCTGACCACAGATCACCACCACGGGGGCGTCCCCGGCGACCGTCGATTCACGCTGCGCCGCCATCTCCGCCACCAGGCGAGCCCCGTTCTCACCGTCGAGAACCAGACGTCTCTCACCGTCTATCTCCCTCATGGCCTCATGGAGGGCCACTTCGAAGACGGGATCGAAGGTGATGGCGGCCAGACCGTTCTCAGGGTTCAGGGCGGCCACTATGGCGGGGCCCAGGGCCACCCGGGCCGCGGCCAGTACGTCGTCGAAGGGCTGCTTGGCGACCATCGAGACCGCTTCCACGATGCGGCCCAGCTGCCTTATGCCCACCCCCTCCTGGAGCAGACCCTGAAGAACACGGTGCAGGAGCCCGAGGGGAACGACGTCGTTGTCGATCTCCTTGGCCAGGATCGGCTGGTCGTAGCGAAGACCGTCGACCAGCAACTGCACATCCTGGCGGGTGAGCAGCCGGTCGGCGTTGCTACGCACAACGTCGGCCAGGTGGGTCACGATCACCGAGGAACGGTCGACCACGGTGGCCCCCAGTCCGGTGGCCTGGGCCTGGCTGGCCTCGGGCAGCCACCAGGCCGACAACCCGAACACGGGCTCGGTGGTCGGTGTACCGCCCAGCGAGCGGAAGTCGTCGGTCTCCGAGGCGGGAAGGGCCATGACCTGGTCGCGGGGGGCGATCCCCCGCGCCACCTCGGCCCCGTCGAGCTGCACGGAGTAGGTGGAGGCGGGAAGGGTCACATCGTCCCGGGTTCTCACCAGTGGCATGACGATGCCGATCTCCATGGCGATCTGACGCCGGAGGGCCTTCACCCTCTCCAGCAGGTCCCCGCCACGCTCGGGATCCACCAGATCCAGGATGTCGTAGGACAGTCGGAGTTCGAGGGGTTCGACCCTCATCTCCCCGATCAGCGCCTCGGGCCCGTCGGCGGGAATCTCCACCTCCGGTTCCTCCTCGGTCTCGGGAGCGATCGCCGCGATACGCCCGGCGGTGACCCAGAGGGTGGTCGCTATGACCATGAAGGGGATCTTGGGCAGACCCGGCAACAGGCCGAGGGCTCCGATCACGTAGGACGAGAGCCTCATCGCCTTCCGGGCCGAGAGCAGCTGGCGGGAGAGCGCCTCTCCCAGATCGGAGTCCCCTCCGACCCGGGTGACCAGCAGACCGGCAGCGATCGAGGTCATGATCGCCGGCAGCTGGCTGACCAGGCCGTCGCCGACCGTCAGGATCGAGTAGGTGGACAGGGCCTCGGAGAACGACAGACCCTGGGAACCCATTCCGATGGCGAACCCGCCGAAGAGGTTGATCAGCACGATGATCACACCGGCCAGAACGTCGCCCTTGACGAACTTCGAGGCACCGTCCATGGCCCCGAAGAAGTCGGCCTCCTTGGCGATACGGTCCCGCTTCGCCCGGGCCTCGGCCTCGTCGATGAGCCCTGAGCTCAGGTCGGCGTCGATGGCCATCTGCTTGCCGGGCATCGCATCGAGGGTGAACCGGGCCGCCACCTCGGCCACCCGGCCGGCGCCGTTCGTCACGACTGCGAACTGGATCACGATCAGGATCAGGAACACGACGAGGCCCACGACCACCGAGCCGCCGACGACGAAGTTGCCGAAGGTCTCGATCACCTTTCCCGCGTAGCCCTGCAGGAGGATCAGACGGGTCGAGGACACGTTCAGAGCCAGCCGTACCAGCGTCATCACCAGTAGCAGGGCCGGGAAGATGGACAGGTCGAGGGTGTCGTTGAGGGTGATGACCGTCAGCAGCACGAGTACGGCCACTGCGATGTTCATGGCCAGGAACAGGTCGAGCACCACCGGTGATACCGGGATGATCATCATGATGACCGCTCCCAGTACGAAGATCGGGAGAAGCATTCCCGAGATCTTGCTGTCGGCACTCATCGGGCCATCCTCATGCTGCGACTGTGGAATATGGCGGCCAGGATCACGGCCACGGCCTCATAGAGCTCGGCCGGGATGAACTGACCCACCTTGGTCCGGCGGTAGATCGCCCGGCAGAGCGGCGGGTCCTGGCGCACGGGGACTCCGTTCCGGTAGGCGATCTGACGGATACGCCGAGCCATGGCCCCCGCGCCCTTGGCGACGACCCGCGGGGCGGGATCGCCATCGGAGTAGCTCAGGGCCACGGCGAAGCGGACGGGGTTTATGAGCACGACATCGGCGGTGGCGACGTCGGCGATCATCCGGTTTCGGCTCATCTCCCGGGCCCGGGCCCGCCGAGCCCCCTTCAGCAGGGGGTCGCCCTGGTCCTGCTTGGCCTCGTCCTTGAGCTCCTGGAGCGACATCCTCATCGAGCTCATGAGCTTCCGGTAGTTGTAGATGTAGTCGGCCACGGCCACCACCGTGGCCAGCACCGCCGCCCGGATCAGCAGGTTCCCCACCGCCTCACCGGCACGTTCGAGCCAGGCCGAGAGACCGCGCAGCGAGCCGATGTCACCGGCGAAGGCTCGGATCGGTCCCAGGATCACTATGGCCAGCAGGCCGAGCTTCAGCAGGAGCCGACCCAGCTCCCAGAGCATGGTCTTGGGTTTGAACTTCTCCGCTCCCTGTTTCGGGCTGATCTTGGAGAGCTTGGGCCGGGCCGCCTTGGGTGAGAACACGAATCCGACCTGCCCGAGGTTGGCGGCCAGGCCCATGACCAGGGCCAGCAGGAGCGGGGGTCCGAGCCCCGCCGCCAGCATGGCCGGGACCTGGCCTGTGAGGGCCGGGCTGGACAGACCCATGGGCGAGGTGCGGATGAGGGCCCTGGTACCGCGGACCATCGGGTCGAGCATGAGGGAGCCACCGAACCGCAGCAGGAGTACCGCCCCGATCAGGGAGAGGGCGGCGGGAACCTCCTGGCTCCTGGCCACCCGCCCCTCGCGACGGTACTCACGCCTGCGTTTCGGTGACGGTTTCTCGGTTTTCTGACCCTTGTCGGGTTCGGCCATCAAGTTCCGTTGGTGTCCGGCCGATCCGTGGCCAGAGAGCCGGTCCGTCCCTTGGACCGGTTTCGATCAGGGGTCCCGTCGGCCGCGGACGGCGCCGGGCAAGGCTCAGCACCCGGCTGTCTCACCGTGTCTGCAGGCTCGACCGGGAGGGGCCGGCTCCGGATCTCGCAGAGCCGGTACGCCCCTGGCTACCAGCGCAGCTCGCCGATCAGCCACGATTCGACCATCGCCGCCCGGGTGTCGATGGCGTCAACGTCCCAATCGGGTCTGTCGGTGGCCATGAGGGCGACCATCGTGCCCAGTACGGGTTCCAGTTCCACACAGCCGAAGGACTCGACCATGGCCCTGATGTTCTCCAGATAGGCCCTGGTCTCGGCGGCCACGGGTATACCGGGCCCCCCGTGGCCCTCCCCCAGCAGTCGGAGGCGGATGGAGCCGATATTGGCCAGGGCCTCCCGCAGGAAGGCCTCCCTCAGCTCACGGTCGGGGACGACGGTCGAGGTTGATCCACTGCGATGCACAACCCTCGACGTCGACCGCTCCACCGAGCTGAAAAGCGGACTCGTCAGCCCAGAGCCGCGGTCACCACCAGCACCACCCGATCAGCCCAGAGCCGCGGTCACCACCAGCACCACCCGATCAGCCCAGAGCCGCGGTCACCACCGGCATCAACCGATCAACCCAGAGCCGCGGTCACCGCCAGCATGATTCTCTGGATCTCGGTCATGATCGAGGCCATCACCGGTGGGAACGACAGGAGAACCACACCGCTGGTGGCCATGACGACCAGCAGCTTCGCCGGCAGACCGATCAGGAAGATGTTCGCCTGAGGCATCATCCGGGCCGCCACCCCCAGGGTCACCTCGGTGAGGAACAGAGCGGCCAGAGCGGGCATCGCCACCTCGAGGCCGGCCACGAAGAACCTCTCCACGGTGTCCAGCACCACGTTCGCCACGCCGGGATCGAGCCTCACCGAACCGTCGAGTGGTACGACCTCCAGAGTTCCGCCCAGACCGGCGACGAGCAGCCTCGGGCCACCCAGGATGAAGAAGATCGTCAGTGCCGTCAGGTCGAACAGCCTCTGGAACACGGTGACCCGGCTACCTGTCGTGGGATCCAGAACCGACGACAGCCCCAGACCCGAGGAGATGTCCAGCACCCCACCGGCCACCGCGAACAGTTCAAAGACGAGACCGGCGGAGAAACCCAGCAGAAGCCCGATTCCGAGATTCATGAATATGCCGCCGACCAGCATCGGCACGCTGAGGCCGGAGGTACCACCGACGGGGGTGGCGAAGAACATCCCCAGGGAGACCGCCAGAGCGGCCCGACCCACCGCCGGTATTCGCCGGGCGATCAGCGGAGCACCCAGCACGAGACCACTCACCCGGGAGATGGCGAACATCATCCCGGTGAGGATGCCGGCGTCAACGGAGAAGGACGTCACCGGTATCCCTCCGGTGAACGGCGGCTCCCGCCGACGGCGAACCCGGGGCGGGCGAAGGCGATCACCGTCGCGGCCCCACTGGCACTGGACACGACCACATCGACCGATTCAGGTCAGGGCGGGTATCGACGACCAGAGCCGTTCCACCCACCCGGTCAGCTCGCTGAGCATCCAGCTGCCCGCCACCACGATGATCAGGGCCACACCGATCAACTTGGGGACGAAGGTGAGTGTCATCTCCTGGATCGAGGTGACGGTCTGGATCAGGCTCACCAGCACGCCGACCACCAGACTCACGATCAACACGGGTCCGGCCAGCTTGGCCGCGATCACAATCGCCTCGGTGGCTATCTGTACTGCGGTCGCTTCGTTCACGAAATCCTCCGGGAGTCGGGGCTCGCCGCGGTCACGTGGTGTTCACCGACGTGACCAGGGACTGGATGATCAGGGCCCATCCGTCCACCAGTACGAAGAGCAGGAGCTTCAGGGGTAGGGAGATGAAGACAGGGGGCAGCATCACCATGCCCATGGACATCAGCACCGACGACACGACCAGGTCGATGACCAGGAACGGGATGAAGATCACGAACCCGATGACGAAGGCCGTCCGGAGCTCGGACAGAACGAAGGCCGGAATGAGGATCGAGGGGGGAACGTCCTCGGGAGCGGTGATCTCCTCCCCGCCTCTCATGTCGATGAACAGCCTCAGATCGCTGTCGTCGGTCTGGGCCAGCATGAACTCCTGCAGGGGTGCGAACCCGGCGTCGAAGGCCTGCCCCTGATCCAGTTCACCGGCCAGCAGAGGCTGGATCGCGACATCGTTGACCTCCGAGAGAATCGGGGCCATGACGAAGAAGGTCAGGAACAGCGCCAGACCGGTCAGTACCTGGGTGGGTGGCACCTGCTGGGTACCCAGGGCGTTGCGGGTCAGTCCGAGCACTATCACGAACCGGGTGAACGACGTCGTGAGCAGCACGATCGAGGGGGCCACCGCACCGATGGTGAGGAGCAGGATGATCGTGACGGTGGTCGTCAGACCACCGCTCTCGGAGTTGATCGACACTCCGACATCCGGAACGTCGGGAACCGGCTCCACCGCCGGGACACTCACCACCGGTGACGGAGTCTGTTCGGGAGCTACCCCGGGAGGAAGCACGAAACCAGGATCGGTTGCTGAGGTGGTCGTGGCCGGAACCGGGGATGTCTGGGTGGCTCCGTCCTGGGCCGGAACGGTCTGGGCCGTCTGACCCGAGGCGGGTGAGGCCATGAGCACCACCGCCACCAGCGACACCGAGACGAACAGCACCAGCCTCAGCAGCGGCACGCCGAGTCGAGGACGCGACCGGGCCGCGGTGGCACGGCCGTCACCGTGCCGGACGACGGGAGTCGGGGCCGAGGGAGAACCGGCAGTGCCGCTCGAGGCGGTGTCAGTCCTCCGCACCATGGATCCTGACCTGCTGCGGCACCCGCGTCGTCATGCGACGGAGATTGGCGAGCAGACCGATCCGTGGTCTGTTTCGCTGGCTGGATCCGAAGAACCCGGTTCCGTCCGGGTTCAGACTGCTTCCCACCGATGCCGTCCCCACGACCGGGTCGGAGGGTGGGATGTCGTCATCGGGGCCCGTGAGGGAGAGGTCCTCACCCGCGGGTAGCTCGCCGATCAGGTTCACTCCGCTCTCGCCCGTCCCCACCAGGAACCTCTTGGACCCGACCTCCACCACGGCCACGGCCACGTTGCGGCCGAGCGAGGACCGGGCCAGAACCCGGATGGCGCCCCGGGATCCTCCCGATCCTGACCTGAGCGTCCACCAACGGACCGCGAGCAGTCCGCCGACGACTATCGCCAGCGATACCGCCAGCCTGAGAAACACCCCCACGGTGATCATGTCTCACCACACCGTTCCGGTGGATTCGGAGTCCATCACGAGCCTCTGACCTCGGCCGCGTCGAGGATCTGGAGGATCCTCACACCGAGTTCGTCGTCGATGACCACGACCTCGCCGTAGGCCACGAGGCTCCCGTTGACCAGCACGTCCACCGGTGATCCGGCGGTCCGGTCGAGTTCGACGACACTGCCCTCGCCCAGGTCCAGGAGATCCCTGACCTTCAGGGCGGTGCGGCCGAGTTCGACGGTGACACCGAGAGAGACCTCCGACAGGAAGGAGAGATCGGCTCCGCCCTGGGACTCGGCTCCCTCGCCGAGCTCAGGGAATGCGGCAGGCGTCACTGCGGTGACCTCCATGGGGTCGATGTCGGGGGTGACCAATGGGCCGTCGGCCGCCGCCTGCTCCGCTGAAGGAGAGGGAGGATCCCCGGCGACGCCAACGGAGACAGGCGCCACCCAGGAGATGTGCCCGGCCGGACCTTCAGGACCCGAGACGGGCGCCCAGAGCCAGTTGACCTCCGTCGATCGGGCCTCCGGAAGATCCTCGGCGGACCCCGGTCGTACCTCGCCGTCTGTCAGCGAGATGATCTCGGGATCCTGGGTGGCCCGGGCCACACCGGCCACGAAAGCGGTGGCGGCGTTGAGAAGGGCGTCCCAGGCCACCTCGGGCGGGGCGCTGTCGGCTTCCGATCCGGAGACCGATTCCACGACCAACCGGGCCAGTTCCTCGGAGAGAACCAGCACGGAGGAGGCTCTCTCACCGCCCAGGACCACGAACGCGGCCTCCGAACCCGCCCCGGGCCTCTCGCCCGCCGGTTCGTCGGCGGTCAGTTCGACACCTGTCAGGGCCGAGATGGCCGCCAGTCCGGTCGCCAGCAGTTCCTGGCGCTGCTCAGGGGACACACTCATCAGGAACGGTTCCATTCGGCGATCTGGACCGCCAGGCGGCGGCCCCTCCGGCCCAGCCGGGCCCGGACCACGGTCCGGTCGCCGATCTGACCCAGGGCGGGCTCGTCGATGCGGTGGTCCAGGCGGATCACATCACCCACCGCGAGTCCCTCCAGTTCCGAGGCGGGAATGGCGGAGGTCCGCAGTCTGATCGCCAGGGGTACGTCGAACTCGGGAACCAGGGAGCTGAAGGGCTTGGTGGTCGTTCCCACACCCGATTCGATGCGACCCTCCACCTGGATCCGCCGCTCGAGGCGATCGAGAGCCGGTTCCAGGGTCGGGAACGGGTAGCAGACACTGAGGATGCCCTCGGTTCCCGGACTACCCGAGACCGCTACGGAGTAACTCAGAAGCAGCACCATGTCGGTCGGGGAGACGACCTGGACGAACCGGGGGTTGTACTCAACTCCCAGGAGCTGACCCTGCACCTCGGCCACGGGCTCCAGTGCCTCGGAGAGGGCCGGTCCCAGGGGAGCCATGAGCTCGGTGAGTATGCCGGTCTCGATGTCGGTCGGGCGCCTCATCGGGCTGGCGCCTCCGGCACCTCCCAGCACCCGGTCCACGAAGCTCAGTGCCAGCTGGGGACTGAGTTCCACCACGATCGTGCCCGGCAGGGGTTCGAGGGTGAGAGTGGAGATCACCGACGGTGTCGGCAGGGACCGGATGTAGTCCTCATAGGTGATCTGATCCGTTGAGAACGCCTCCAGAGTCACCGCCGTTCGCAGCAGGTGGGAGAGGGAGCTTCCCAGATTGCGGGCGAAGACCTCATGAATGGCCTCGACACTGCGCATGTGCTCGCGGGAGAACTTCGTGGGTCTCCGGAAGTCGAAGCTGGCGACGCCACCCTTCGTGCTGGGTGGAACGACGGCCCTATTGGGTGTTTCGGTCATCGGTGTACTCCCGCCGCTCCCGTCGGCCCACATCGGGGTCGGTTAACGGGGCCCCGAACCCGGCGGGTGAACCGGGTGAGCAGATCCGCCGACGAACGTGGCCCCGGACTCAGGGGGGCCACTACTGGATCAATAGTTCGGTGAGGACGACCCGTTTGACGAGTCGGACCCCTTCCTCCTCGTCGTTGTAGATCTCGCGGGCCTTCTCACCGAGAGCCTCGCGCAGCGCGTTCTGGCCCTCGACGGTCCTGAGGGTGTCGGCATCGGTCTTGGCCATCTCGGTCAGGGTCGCGTCCAGCAGCAGGGGGAACTTCCCCTCCACCAGCAACGGGTCGGTGCCCTCGACCAGAACCACCGCTATGGATACCCGGGCGAAGTGCACCGGCTCTCCCGGGAGGTTCACCGTGAGGCTGCCGACGTCGAGTACCGCCCCCTCGGCCTCCTCGGTGATGGGGATGGTCGTGGTGGTGGTCGTGGCTCCCTCGGCTCCTCCCCCACCGCGACCGAACATGAAGTAGGAGATGGCCAGGACGACCAAGGCCACGATGATCAGCTTCTTCTTGTCTCCGCCCGAGTCCTCGGACTTGTCATCGTCCTTCTTCTTGGACTTCTTGTCGTCCTTCTTCGCCATCTCTCAGATCCTCCGTCGGGGGGAAGGTCCCCTCCCTGCTGTTGTCGGTCGTCTGACCCCGGCCCGGGTTGAGCACCGGGAAACGATTCCTTCATCGCGGTGGCGACCGGGGACTATCCCGTGGCCGCGGACTCATCTGTCGCCGTGGGAGCCGCCAGGTCGTCGGCTGGGTTCGAATCGGAGCCCGCTGGGTCGTCGGCTGGGTTCGAATCGGA
>DRKF01000100.1 GCA_011051915.1 Acidimicrobiales bacterium
ATGACCCCCTAAGCCGACGGGTACCTCCAGGTCGCATCCGACGGTGGAGTGTTCAACTTCAGCTCCCAACCCTTCTCCGGCAGCCTCGGCGACAATCCACCCGACACCCCCATCGTCGCCATCACCCCCCTGTGGACCGACTGAGAGAATCGGGCACCCGGAGGGTCCCAGAGCCGTCCAGCGGTCTTCGGTACCTTCGGATCCCATGCTCGAATTCAGGTCCCGCGTCGCACGCTCCGTCCTCGCGCTGGCCCTCGCCGCGGTGGCCCTCGTGATTCCCACCGCGACGGGAGCCGGTGCCGATCCCGCCGACGCGGCCCCCGGGCCGGGTCGGGCCGTGGCCCGAGCCGTCAGCACCAGCCTGTCCTTCGACTCCCGGGGCCATTCCTGCACCATCGACGATCAGGCCCAGCTCCGCTGCTGGGGATCGGGAAGCGAGTGGGAGCTCGGCCAGCCCTCCAACAACAACATCGGCGGTGCCGCCAACAACATGGGTGACAACCTGCACCCCGTCGACCTGGGCACCGGACGCACCGCCACCGCGGTGAGCGCCGGCTGGCTCCACACCTGCGCCCTGTTGGACAACGGCACCGTCAAGTGCTGGGGCAACGGCGGGTCCGGACGCCTGGGCCAGGGCAGCACCGACACGATCGGTGACAGCACCGCCGAACGGGGCGACGGTCTGCCCACGGTGGATCTGGGCACCGGACGCACCGCCACCGCCATCGCAGCGGGGCAGCAGTACACCTGCGCCCTGCTCGACGACGGCACCGTCAAGTGCTGGGGCAACAACTCCAGCGGCCAACTCGGCCAGGGCAACACCGATGACATCGGCGACAACCCCGGCGAAATGGGCGACAACCTCCCCGCCGTCGACCTCGGAACCGGACGCACCGCCACCGCCATCAGCGCCGGCAGCTCCCACACCTGCGCCCTACTCGACGACGGCACCGTCAAGTGCTGGGGTTCCGGTTCCTTCGGCCGGCTCGGGTACGGTGATCTCACCAAGCGCGGTGACGGCGCCGGCGAGATGGGCGACAACCTCCCTCCCCTCGAACTGGGCACCGGACGCACGGCCACCGCGGTCAGTGCCGGCAACACCCACACCTGCGCCCTGTTGGACGACGGCACCGTCAAGTGCTGGGGCGGCGGGTTCAACGGCCAGCTCGGCACCGGCGACGTGACCGGGCTGGGTGACAACCCCGGGGAGATGGGCGACAACCTCCCTCCCGTCGATCTCGGATCCGGGCGCACCGCCATCGCCATCGCCGCCGGGTCCAGGGCTTCCTGCGCGGTGCTCGACGACGGCGGCGTCAAGTGCTGGGGCTACGGGTTCTCCGGCCGTCTCGGGCAGGGCGACACCACCGACCGCGGCGATGAACCCGGGGAGATGGGCGACAACCTTCCCCCCATCGACCTCCCCGCCGTGGCCGGGGCGTGGATCGCCTGTCACAGCGGCAAGCCGGTGGGCTACTGGCTGGCCGAGCAGGACGGCACCGCGTATGAGTTCGGTGACGCCGCGGCGTACAACGCCGTGCTCCCCCCGACGGGCGACACGGTGGACATCGAGGCCACCCCCACGGGCTGCGGATTCTGGATGGTGCTCGACACCGGCGTCGTGGCCAGCACCGGCGACGCCACCGATCTGGGGAACTTCGATCTGTCGTCGCTGGCGGCGGGGGAGAAGCTGAGCTCGATCTCCTCCACCCCGACGGGACAGGGACTCTGGGGGTTCACCGACCGGGGCCGGGTCCTCACCCTGGGCGACGCGAAACCCAAGTTCGCCGGGGCGATCTCGGACCTCACCACCATCAACCTCGCCGGACCGATCATCGACTCCATCCCGACTCCCTCAGGTGAGGGCTACTACATGTTGGGTTCCGACGGAGGCGTGTTCGCCTTCGGCGACGCCACCTTCGCCGGCAGCCTCCCCGGACTCGGGGTCACCCCCAACCAGCCCACCGTCGGTCTCGTACCCGACCCCGACGGCAACGGCTACTGGATGGTCGCGGGCGACGGCGGGGTGTTCGCCTTCGGCGCCCCGTTCGTCGGCTCCCTACCCGGACTCGGAATCACCCAACTCCAGGCCCCCATCATCGGCATGACCCCCTACGCCGATGGGTACCTCCAGGTCGGATCCGACGGCGGAGTCTTCAACTTCTCCAGCCAGCCCTTCTCCGGCAGCCTCGGCGACAACCCACCCGACACCCCCATCGTCGGCCTCACCCCCGTCTGGACCGACTGACAGGTTCGAATCTCCCGGCGACCGTCATCCCACGCGAACATCGACCGCCACTACGGTCATCCCCGGCGAACCGGCCGGGCTCCGGAGGGGAAGGCCCGGTCGGCTACGTGGGGTCGAGAAGACAGACGTGCGATGGTTTTCCTCTCAGGCCGTGACTTTCCGCGTATATGCTTGGTCGCGGGATGTGGATCGGTCGGTTCTTTCTCGCTCTGGCGGTTGTCGCCGCACTGCTGGTCGTTCCCCGCCCGCGGGGGGTCGGCGCCGATTCGAGTGAGTCCATTCCCGGTCCTGGTCGCGCCCTGGCCCAGGTGATAACTGCCGGCGGCAACTCGACTTGCGTTGTAACGGAGACCGGTGCTGTCAAGTGCTGGGGCAGCAACTCCTCCGGTCAACTGGGCCAGGGTGACAACACCGACCGGGGCGACAACCCCGGCGAGATGGGCGCCAACCTCCCGGCCGTGGACCTGGGCGCCGGACGCACCGCCACCGCCATCACCGCCGGCACCAACCACACCTGCGCCCTACTCGACAACGACACCGTCAAATGCTGGGGCAACAACGTCCTCGGTCAACTCGGCCAGGGTGACGCCAACAGCCGGGGCGGCGACCCCGGCGAAATGGGTGACAACCTCCCTACCATCAACCTCAGCCGTGGAGGCACCGCCACCGCCATCAGCACCAGCGGCGTCCACACCTGCGCCCTACTCCACAACGGCACCGTCAAATGCTGGGGCTACAACCTCAACGGCGGACTCGGCCAGGGCCACACCGACGACATCGGCGACAACCCCGGCGAGATGGGCAACAACCTCCCCCCGATAGATCTGGGCGCCGGACGCACCGCCACCGCCATCACCGCCGGCGACTCCCACACCTGCGCCCTACTCGACAACAGCACCGTCAAATGCTGGGGCGACAACTCCTACGGCCAACTGGGCCAGGGCACCACCGACGACATCGGCGACAACCCAGGCGAAATGGGCGACAACCTCCCTCCCGTCGACCTGGGCGCCGGACGCACCGCCACCGCCATCACCGCCGGCAGCTTCCACACCTGCGCCCTACTCGACAACAACACCGTCAAGTGCTGGGGTTACGGTTCCTTCGGCGGGCTCGGCTACGGCGATTCGGTCAAGCGCGGTGACGATCCCGGTGAGATGGGCGACAACCTCCCGGCCGTGGACCTGGGCGCCGGACGCACCGCCACCGCCATCACCGCCGGCAGCGTCCACACCTGCGCCCTACTCGACAACAGCACCGTCAAATGCTGGGGCGACAACTCCACCGGCCAACTCGGACAGGGTGACACCACCAGACGCGGCGACGACCCCGGTGAGATGGGCGACAACCTCCTCCCCATCGATCTCCCCGCCGCGGCCGGGGCGTGGATCGCCTGTCACAGCAGCAAACCCACCGGCTACTGGCTGGGCGAGGCCGACGGCACCATCTACCCCTTCGGCGACGCCGACACCCTGGGCAGCACCGCTCTTCTCGCAGGCACCACCCTCGTGGACACCGAGGCCACCCCCACCGGCTGCGGATACTGGACCCTGCGCACCGACGGAGCCATCGAACAGTTCGGCGACGCCCCCGACCTCGGCGACTTCAACCTGTCGTCGCTGACAGCAGGAGAGCACCTCGCCTCGTTCTCCCCCACCCCGACGGGTCAGGGACTCTGGGCGTTCACCGACCGGGGCCGGGTCCTCACCTTGGGCGACGCGAAACCCAAGTTCGCCGGGGCGATATCGGACCTCACCAGCATCAATCTGGCCGGACCCATCATCGATTCGATTCCCACCCCGTCGGGCGAGGGCTACTACATGCTCGGATCCGATGGAGGCGTGTTCGCCTTCGGCGACGCCACCTTCGCCGGAAGCCTCCCCGGGCTCGGAGTCATCCCCAACCAGCCCACCGTCGGTCTCGTACCCGACCC
>DRKF01000101.1 GCA_011051915.1 Acidimicrobiales bacterium
GGAATGGGTCGGGGTCGGCTGGCCGGCCCCGGAGCTCCCGGGCCGGCAGGCCCCACGGTGGACGAAGTAGTGGAAGGCCCGATAGCCGGCGTGGGCGGGCGCCGATGGACGGCGGTCTCACGGCCGGGATCAGCGCCGGCCGGGGCCGTTGATCAGCTGATGTTCAAGTAGATGCCGCTGCGTACCAGATCGGCGTTCGGGTTGGAGCTGCCCTCCATCCAGAAGGCCTGGAACTCCTCGTCACTTGCCTGGGTGTCGGCGAATTCCCCGTAGGCATCGAGATCGGCATGCCCCACGGCGATCAACACGGTCATCGGGTGCTGGCCGACGACCGACTGCATCACCCTGGGAATCCCGCCCATGCGGATGAAATGAGCGGCACCGATCTGAACCTGACCGACGAAGGCGGCCATTCTGCCCGGGTGTGCCCGCCACTGTGTTGCCGATACGACGCCCAGCGGACGATCGGGATCGGGCTGGTAGCCCGCATCGACATCGAAGAACAGTGAGCTCTCGACCTGTTCCGCCGGCTGGTCGGCCCCGACCCGTGCCCAGAACTCCTGCCAACCCTCATCGGCCATGACCCGCTGCAACGACGCCGCCCAGTCGGCGTTGTCGGCATGGGTGATCGTGGTGGTGATGGAACCGACGTCTCCGCCGGCGAGAGGCTGCAGGGCCGCGGCCTGAAGTCCGATCCGGCGGAGATGCCCAACGGCCTCATCCGTCGCTGCGAGGTGGGCGGCCGCCCGGCCGGGAAGAGTGCGGAACCGAGCCAGAGAAGTGACAGCCATGGTGGCCTCCTGTGAACCACCGGCGATTCCCTTATCGGAAACCAGCGCCCGACAGCACAACCGGCACCCTACTGGCAAATATAAATATTTGTCCACTATCAATAAATAGTAATTGTCTGGATCAGCTCGAGGGTGTCGAGTTCGTCGGTTCGGCGGTTCAGGACCGGCTTGATCGTCTCAGGAATCCGAGGTCGACGGTCGGGCCGGGGCGCTCAGCCGGGACAGGATGTCCACTCCGGTGGCGTTCTCGATCTGCTCGGACAGCTTGACCACCGAGCCGGGCAGTTGGCTGAGCATTTGAGGCAGTCCGGCCTCGGCGCCCCCTCCGTCGATGATCGATATGCGGTCGATGTCGATCCCGTTCACGGTGCTCACGATCTTGTCGATGATGTCGGGCAGCATGTTCAGTACGAAGATCTCCTCGGCATCGTCACCCGCCGAGCGGTACTGCTCGACCAGGCGTCGGAAGACCTCGATCTGGGCCTGACCGTCCTCGATGATCTTGGCGGCCTCACCCTTGGCCTGTAGTTCCAGGGCCTCCTTGTTGGCCCGGGCCGGAGCGATCACGTCGGCCTCGAGACGGCGCTTCTGCAGCTCGATGCGGGCCAGCTCCAGTTCCTGCTCGGCCACCACCCGGGACCGGTCGGCCTCCACCTTGGCCTGCTGCTCCTTGGCGACGGCGATGAGGTCCAGCTCGGCGGTCCTCACCCGGAGCTCGTTCTGACGTTCCACCACCTCCAGTTCGGCCTCCACCCGGGCGATCTCGGCCCTCTTCTGGGCTGCGGCCTCCTCGGCCTGGGCCTCGGCCTGGCGCTGGGCCTCCGCCACCCGGGCCTCCTTGAGGACCAGAGCCGTCTGGCGCCGCCCGACCGAGTCCAGGTAGCCGGCCTCGTCGGTGACGTTCTGGATCTTCAGGACATCCAACTCGAGACCCAGCTTTCTGATGTCGTCGTCGGCCTCCTCGATCAGGGTCTGGGCGAACTTGAGCCGGTCCTCGTTGACCTCCTCGGGGGTGAGGGTGGCGAGCACGCCGCGGAGGTTCGCCTCCAGGGTCTCCTTGGCCAGGCGGGGAATGTAGTCCGCCGGTCGTCCCAGGAAGCGTTCGACGGAGTTCTCCAACAGGCCGGCCCTACTGGACAGCTTGATGTTGGCGATGCCCTGGACATTGAGGGGGATGGCGCCCCTGGAGTAGGCGTTCTGCACCGCCACCTCGATGGCGATGGTGTTCAGGTCCATGAACTGGACCTTCTCGATTATCGGCCAGCGGAGGGTTCGACCACCGCGGAGCACCCGGTAGCCGACCTTGGTGCCGTCGGGCATCTCCCGGGTTCGACCGGTTATGACCGCTATCCGGTTGGGGGGACAGATGACGATGAACGACTTCACGGCCAAGGTGACCACTATCAGGGCCAGGGCGACCAGGGCGGCCACGGCGATCAGGAAACTCACGGGAGGTCCTTTCGGTCTGAATCTCCGCCGAGGGCGGAGAATTCGGTGATGAGGGCGACACCCTCCCGGATCTCGACCACCACGACCCGGTCACCCCGGTCGAACTGACGGTCGGAGGAGGTGGGGAAGGTGCCGGCGACGAGTTGGAGCGGCTGGCCGTCGAGGTCGACCTCGATTCGACCCCGGGTGGAGGGGCCGACGGGAACGATGACCCGGGCGAGGTGGCCCGAGATCCGGTCGTCGGGGATGAGGCTGTCGGTGTCGGAACCCCTGAGAAAACTCATCAGGCGGGCGTTCACGTAGGCGGCGAACAATCCGAGGACGACAGCGGTTCCGGCCGTGAGGAGGGGGCCGGTTCCGATCCATGTGAGAACCACCCCGGTCAGTCCGAAGAAGGCGGCGAAGAACACCAGAGACCGGAACGACAGCAGGCCCGACAGCAGGCCCACACCCTCGGACCCCCAGGGGTGATCGCCGTGGAGATCGGACTCCAGGTCCAGGTCCAGGTCGGTGCCGAGATCCAGGTCGATTCCCGAATCGATGTCGATATCGAGATCGGCGCCCGAGATGAGCAGAACCACCGTGATCACCCAGCCGAAGACTGCGGCGAAGACGTAGATCCCGAACATGGCCTCATCACCCCCGTCCGGCCACCGGATCGTCCCTGCGGCCCCACCCGTCGAGCGGGAGATCTTCACCCGCGGTCAGATCCTATCGGAACCCCGCCGGTCGCCCACTGCGGCGACCGCCAGCGGCTCCCCGCCGCCGGGGTCGGTAGTCTGACCCGGTGCCGGAGTTGCCCGAGGTCGAGACCATCCGACGCCAGCTCGATCCTCTGCTGGGAGGGCGGACGATCGTCTCCGTGGAGTCTCATCCCGCTGCCAACTTCGTGTCGGCCACCGACGCGCAAGGGGCCCGGATCGACGGGGTCGGACGCCGCGGCAAGTATCTGATCGTGCCTCTCGAGGACGGGAGGGAGTTGATCATCCACCTCGGGATGACCGGATCGCTGCGGATCGCCCCGCCCGGCGACCGCGGTGACCGCTACGTGAGGTCACGGTGGGAGCTCGAAGGCGGCGATGTCCTCGAGTTCCGTGACGTGAGGAGGTTCGGACGGATCGCGGTGGTCGACGCCGGGGACTACCGGTCCCTGCCCACCCTCGCCCGGCTGGGCCCCGAACCGTTGTCACCCGGGTTCGACGGTGATGTCCTGTGGGCCGGGCTGAAGAGGAGCAACCGCCGGGTGAAGACCCAGCTCCTCAGTCAGAGACCCGTGGCGGGGGTGGGCAACATCTACGCCGACGAGGCCCTGTTCCGCGCCGGGGTGAACCCCGCCCTGCGGCGCGTGACCCGGGCCCAGGCCGGTCGCCTCGCACCGGCCATCACCGCGGTGCTCTCAGAGGGGATCGAGCACGGTGGCACGACTCTGAGGGACTACCGCACGGTCAGCGGCGAACAGGGAGGTCATCAGTTCCACCTGCTCTGCTACGGCCGGGCGGGTGAGCCCTGTGTGAACTGCGGGGAGGAGCTCTCCGGGCGGGTACTGGACGGTCGTTCGACCACCTGGTGCCGAAGCTGCCAACCTCGGTGACCCGCATCCCCGGGCCTTCCGGCGGGGACGTGCCGATCAGGAACGGGGGATGCCCAGACGGGGATCGGATACGGCATCGGTGAAGGCCTCGAGGGCCTCGGGCGAGGACACGACCCGCCAGTCGGTCTCCTTGTCGACCTCGAACCAGATGAACCCGACGACATCGGATCGGGAAGCGATGGCGTCGATGACGTGGGAGATCCATCCCGCCTTCTGTCCCCCGTCCTCGGTGGCGCCGATCTCCGTGATCACGATGGGTCGGTCGGTGAATGATCTGACGATGTCGATGGTCGGGCCGAACAGCTGATCGAAGGTGGGTACGTAGACGGAGGGGTCGATCCCGTTTCCGAGGTAGCCCACCAGCCCCACCCAGTCGACGTAGTCGTCACCGGGGTAGAGGCCCTCCAGCGGGGTGAGGTTCGGATCGTCCAGGTTCGGATTCCACACCCAGATCACCTGATCGGCCCCGGCCCGGGTGAAGATGTCGTGCACGTGGCGCCAGGCGGCGACGTACTGTCCGGAGCGATTGCCGTTGGTGCTCTCGGCCCAGGGATACCAGTAGCCGTTCATCTCGTGGGCGAACCGGATGGCCACGGGTCGGTCCCATTCGGCCAGCCCGGCGGCCCACTGCTCTATCTCCTCGTCGAAGTCACCGGCGATGATCCGGGCCAGGGCGTACTCGGGCTGTTCTCCCCGGCGACGATCGAACGTCGACTCCACCGTGTGGTCCCACGGTTCCCAGGCGATCATCGGAAGGTGCCCCGCCGCGGTGATCTGCTCGATCGTGGTCAGGTCGAAGTCGGGGGTGGCCCAGTCCCGGCTGATCATCACCACCTCGGGGTCCACGCCGGTCGCCCGGCTGAACTCCTCCACCTCGGCGAGTTCGCCGTTGGCTGTGCTCACACCGACGAAAGTGGTCCCCGGAGTGCCGACCAGGTCCATCCACGCGTAGGGATCGGGGGGAACGGCGGTGGTGGTGGGCCCGGTGGTTTCGGGGGGCCCCTCGGTGCCGGTGGTGGAGGGAGCCGGGTCCGGGGTGGACGAGGCCACGGTGGTGACCGGGGTGGCAGTGGTCGACGTCGGCCGGGGTACCAGGGTTGTCGGGGCGGATGTGGCGGCATCGCTGCTGGTGGCGGGCGACGACCAGGTCGCGAGAACACTGATCAGCCCCATCGCCACCACGGCGAGGACTATCACCAGTTGTGCGGTCCGGCCCTGGGTCATGATCTATCCATCGGAAGCAACCCGCCCATACATAGTGATGGCGAGGTCTCCCCGGTCACAACCCACTCCTCGCGGGGGAGGAAGAACGGGAGGACCCTCGCTGCCCGGGCGCGACCCGCACCGGTGAGCGCAGCACCTAAGTTCCCGGGGGTCTCCACCCGATCGGAACCTGATGTACTCCTCGATCCCGGAGATCCCCACCCGTGCGTGAGGTGGATCTCTCCCGACCCCCCCATTCGGTTCCGCTGGCCACCTCCCTGGGAGGGTTGGAGCTGGCGGACGCCCCTCCGCCGCGTAGTCCGGCGGCCAGATCCGCTGTACACGCCCTGGCCCTGCTCACGGTGGTGGTGACCCTCGGATACCTGGGCTGGCGTCTCCTGTTCACGGTCAACTGGTCCGGCTGGTGGCTCTCCGTTCCCCTGTTCCTGCTGGAGGCCCATCTGGGTCTGAGGATGATCGTCACCATCGTCGAGCTGTGGGACACCGACACGATCGATCCTCCCGAACCGGTGTCGTCCCTGGCACCGGCCGGGCTGAGGGTGGCGGTTCTGATCACGACCTACGACGAGGGCCCCGAAGTGCTGCTGCCCACGGTCACCGCGGCGCTGGGGTTGAGCCCCGCACACGAGACGTGGATCCTCGACGACGGTCATCGGCCCCAGGTGAGAGCCATGGCGGCGGCCCTGGGGGCCCGGTACCTCACCCGGCCCGACAACTCCCACGCCAAGGCCGGGAACATCAACCACGCCCTGGGGGTGGTGGAGGCCGATCTGGTGGCGATTCTCGACGCCGACCACGTACCGGAACCCGACTTCCTCAACCACACCCTGGGCTACTTCGAGGATCCCGCGGTGGCCCTCGTCCAGACCCCGCAGGAGTTCTACAACAACGACTCGTTCATCCACAGCGGTGGGGACGGCTTCCACGAGGAGCAGTTCTTCCACCGGGTGATCATGCCCGGCAAGAACCGGTGCAACGCCGCCTTTTGGTGTGGCACCAACGCCGTACTCAGGGTGGCCGCCCTCGACTACGTGGGAGGGGTCTCGACCTCGACCATCACCGAGGACATGCACACCACGCTGAGACTGCACAAGGCCGGCTGGCGGACCGTTCACCACAACGAGGTCCTGGCCCGGGGACTCGCCCCCCGGAACTTCGCCGAGTTCCAGACCCAGAGGTGGCGATGGGGAGCGGGGGCCATGCAGTCGGTGGCCATGGAGAATCCACTCGTGTCGTCGGGGCTGACGCCGGGGCAGCGGATCATGTACCTGGGCTCGGCCCTGAGCTGGTTCGACAGCTGGCGGACCCTCGGTTTCCACATCGTCCCCGCTGTGGTCCTCCTGACCGGGGTCGCCCCCCTCACGGTTCCCTTCGGGCAGCTCCTGGCGGCCCTCGCCGTGGTTCACCTGCTCCACATGTCCACCAGCCGGGTGATGAGCCGGGGCCGGTTGCGCCTCCGGTCGACCCTGCTGTTCGAGGTTCTCAAGATGCCGGCGAACATCAGCTCGTCGCTGATCTACCTGCGACCGAGGAAACTGAGCTTCGAGGTCACTCCCAAGGGTCGTACCGGAACTGGTCGCAGTCGGCACTCGGTCCCGGTCATGATCAAGGCCCTGATCACCCTGGACGTCGTCGCCTGGGCCTGGGCCACGGCCACCATGGCGGGGCTGACTCCCGTCGGCTATCCGGGCCGGTTGCCGGCCCTGGCCGGGGTGGCCTGGCTGCTGATCAACCTCACCTTCCTGGCCCTGGCCGCCGAACGGATCCACGACGCGGGGTTCGGGTCGGAACGAAGGGCCGGTCACCGGGTGGGACTCTCCGTCCCGGCCCGAGTCGCCTGGAGCGGTGGTCCCGGAGGGGGCGATCATGGCGTCACCGCCATGGTGGAGGATGTTTCCCTGGCCGGGGCCGGCCTGGTCGTCGCCGCCGGGTCCCCGGTTCCCGAGGTGGGCTCCGAAGTCGTTCTCACCGTGTTCCTGGGCGCCGTACCCGTGACCCTGACGGGGTTCATCCGAAAGAGCACCGATCGTGGGTCCAGCGGGGAGCACTCGTTGGGAATCGAGTTCTCCGAGGGGCAGTGGCGCGATCTCTCCCGCCTGGCGAATGCCCTCTTCCGTGCCGGTCTGACGTCGAGGTTGGTTCCGGTGGCGGCGTGAGGACGGGAGAAGCAGAGAAGATCGCGACCGGGGGGCGGCGCCCGGCGTCCTCTGTGCGTAGTAGAAACTGAGGTGGTCTCCAATTTGGCGGCCACGTGCTACCGGAACACAGGACGTACTCACCGACACGGAGGATGGGACATGGGTCTCAAGGACTTCGCCGACAAGGCCAAGGATGCTCTCGGGGATGCCCGCGAGAAGATCGAGGACGTGGCCGAGGCCGCCGTCGACAAGGTCGACGACATGACCGGGGGGAAGGTTCCCGACAAGGTCAAGGATCTCGTCGACAAGATCGACGGCGAGGACGACGACGCCGCCGAGGGCGCAGAGAGCTGAACCCGGTGGAAGGGGGATGACCCTCCTCCGGTGGCAATCGCCGATCCGCGTCCCCTCGGGTGAACCGGACCCGGTGGTCACCGATCGAGAATGAACCGGAGGCGGGACCGTCGAGGTCCCGCCTCCCGCGTTCTCGAGCTGTTCCGCGTCGGTGCGCTGTCCGGATCGGGTGGGGTCCCGGGTGCTGGTCCCGGCTCGGCCACTGCCGAGGGCGTCCGGGCTTCTCAGATCGGGATGATCTCGGCCGGAACTCCCTCGGGCATCAGGGTGGAGTCGCGCAGGTCGATCGTCGGTTCCGACGCCTCGGTCCCCTGCGGCGCCCCCGATTCGGAGTCGGCTGGGTTCCCGGCGGCGGGCTCGGCCGCGGCGGCCAGCTCGGTGCGCAGGTCCCTCAGTTCGGCCCGGAACCCGTGCACCAGGTGGGCGAGGGTGATCTCCTCGAGGTCGCTGCCTCTCATGGTGTTGATGGTGTCGGCCAGTTCGGTGGCGGTCACCACCCCGGGAAGAGCCGAGTTCGAGCGGAGTTCGGCCAGCTCGGCCGACATGTCGTACACCGCGGTCGACAGGTCGGCTGTCTCGGCCTCCACGCCCTCCATCGTCGACAGCCGTGCCGCCATGTCGTCCACGGTGGCGGAGAGCCGTTCGATGGACGACGCCTGGCGTTGATGGGCGGCCATCAGCTCCCTCCGGACGGCGACCACCGTCTCGGCGAGGTTCTCCACGGACTCCTCGATCCGGCGGGTGTCACCCGACGGTCGATCGTCGGCGACGGCCTCGCGTCGTAGTTCCACCATCGCCCGGGCCAGTTGCTCGATGGAGCGGTTGACCGTCGCGATCTGTTCGCTTCCGGCCACCTCGGTACGGATCTCGGCCCGCAGCAGATCCACGCCCTCGGTCAACAGAGCCAGGTTCTCATAGAGGCTCTCGACGCGGGCGGGAAGGTCGAGCAGGGGTACGAGCGTCTCGTGAACGGTGTCGACGGTGCGGGCCGTCGCGGCAACCGTGTCGGGAACAGCGGCCAGGGCCTCCTGGGACCGGACGAGCTGATTGACCTGTTCGTGGATACGCCCCAGACGGGTCGGGGTCGCCGCCAGGGCCTGGGCCATCTCCAGCAGCCTGTCGATGCGGGGATCGGGTTCGGTCGGCTCCTCGGGTTCGGCCATGACCTGGAGGATCTCGAGGACCTGGCCCAGCCGAGGGTCGGACACGGGTTCGTTGCGCAGTTCTTGGAGCAGACCCAGCATCTGTTCGATACGTGGGTCTGCGGCGGTCACCGGAATCTGCCCGATGCGCGGGTCTGCGGCGGTCACCGGTATCTGTTCGACTCGGGGGTGGATGCCGGCTCCCACACTGGTGATGGGTCCCGGGGTGTTCACCGGGGGAGGGGTGCTGTGGTTTCCCGTCGTGGTCGGGTTGGCGGCGGGTGCGGGCCACCAACCGCCGGTGGCGGCCGGCGGTGCCGAGGGTGACAGCCGTCCCGGCTGGGCGATGATCTGCTCGCACCCGGGGCGTAGTCCGGCGCAGGTCGTTCCCGTCGAGGGGCAGACGCAGTAGCCGCCCTCCGGTGCGACCGTCATGGCGGAGTCGTCACCGTCCAGAGCGATTCCGAAGTCGTAGCAGTAACCCATCTCAGTCCCGCCCTCCGTGTGGCCCGTGGGTACACAGACCCCGGTACCGCCGGTGGCGGTCGCGTATTCCCTCAGCGGTCATCAATCCACCCCGGATTCTCGTCCCGCGGACCCCAGGGCCCGCGCTGTCGTCTCCGGGGCTCGTCGGCGGCGGCGGACAGTGGGTTAGGAGTGGGAGATCGGACCGCCTCCCCGGTCGGATTAGTTTCGGGGAATGACGATCGACGCTCTGAACCTCTCCGGTGCCCCGACCCCCCTCCAGAGGGCGGATCGACTCGGGCGGGAGCTGGGATTCCAGCCCGGTGCCCTGATGATCAAGCGCGACGATCTGACCGTGTTCGGGGTGGGAGGGAACAAGGCCCGCAAGCTCGACCATCTCTGCGCCGATGCCCGGAACCGGGGTTGTCGGACCCTGGTCACGGGTGGAGCCGTCCAGAGCAACCATGTGCGCATGACGGCGGCGGCCGCGGCGATGCTGGGCCTGGAGTGTGTCGTGGTGCTCGGGGGTCGGGAGGACTCGCCCATGGAGGGGAACCTGCTCCTCGACCGCGTGTTCGGCGCCAGAACGGTGTTCACCGGCGCGGTCTACTCCGATGAGTTGGAGGAGGCCATAGCGGAGGAGGTCGACCGCCTGGACAGCCGGGGTGAGGCTCCGTATCTCATACCCCTCGGAGGCTCGTCCCCGATCGGGGCCCTGGGTTACGTCGACGCCGCCCGGGAGATAGCTGCGGAGGCCTCCGGAGCGCCGGTGGTCTACACCGCCTGTGGATCGGGAGGCACCCACGCCGGTCTGGTCGCCGGTCTGGGTGACCACGCCCGGGTGGTCGGGGTGGATGTCGGCGCGGTCCGCGACATCGGGACCAAGGTCGCTTCCCTGGCCCCGATGACGGCGGCGGCGGCCGGGATGGCCGAACCGAGGGGGGAGGTGAGGTTGGTGAGCGGCCAGATCGGTCGTGGCTACGGAGCACCCACCGAGGCCGCCCGGGAGGCCATCCTGCTGGTGGCGCGAACGGAGGGAATAGTGCTGGATCCGGTGTACTCGGGCAAGGCCATGGCCGGGCTTGTCGCCGATCGGCGGGAGGGACGCCTGGGGAGCGATCAGCCCACCGTGTTCGTGCACACCGGTGGCCTTCCCGCCCTGTTCACCTCCCGCTACCGCGACTGGCTGGCGGGGAACGGGAATGCGGTGGCTTCCGACGGACAGTGACCACTGAGGGCCCGGCCCGGTCCGGCCGGACGGTGAAGTCGCCGGTCAGCCGTCTCCGTCGGTTGCCAGCACCCGGCCGAACAGGGACAGCATCCGCCGCCAGCTGTCCTCGGCGGCCTCGTCGTCGTAGCCGACGTGCATCGGGCCCACGGCGGTGACCTTCTTCAGCATCCCGTCGGGGTGCTGGTTCATGAAACTGTGTCCGACACCGGGGTAGATGACGACGTCATGGTCCACACCCAGGTCGTCCAGTACGGCGTCGAGCCTCCTGCCGTGGGAGGCGAAGAGACGGTCGCGCTCCCCGAAGCCGCCCACGACCGGGCACACCCCGGCCAGCTCGGAGGGGTCCTTTGGTACGTCACCGTAGAAGTCGGCCGTGGCCCGGATCGGGCCCTTGACCCCGTACATCAGGGCGAACCCACCGCCCATGCAGAACCCGGCGGCGGCCAGGCGTTCCCCGTCGACCTCGCTGCGGTCGGCCAGCCAGGAGCGGGCCACGTCGAGATCGTCGAAGGCCTGCCCCTCCCGGTTCCTGAGGGCCTTGAACACCCGGGCCACACAGGCCGGTCGGAACCCGGATCCGAAGAGGTCCGGGGCCAGGGCGGCGTATCCGGCCTCGGCGAAGCGGGCGGCGATTCGGCGGATGTCGTCGGTCAACCCGAAGATCTCGTGGATCACCAGCACCCCGGGCAGCCCGGCGTCGGTGTTCTCCGATCCGTCGGGCAGGGCGAAGGAGGCGTTGATCGAGCGGCCGGATCCGGCCGCGATGTCCACGTCGAACTGGAGAACCATGTTCGGGCTCCTGGGGGTTGTGGGGACTGGCCCCGGCCGGACACGGAAATCGCGCCCGTCAGGGACTGCTGGTGTGCAAACATGGTTCCACCTAGAAAGGAGGTGGTCCCACCAAATGAACTGTATCTGTAGGACCTTGGAGGTGGCCGGGCGCTGAGGCGACCCGCCACGGGTCGCCTCTGATCGCTCAGCGATTCAGGTGGCGACTCCAACCCGGACCACCGGAACCCCGGACCCCGCGGCCTGGTCCTGCCGCGGCATCGACGAGGGCTCACCCGCCCCGCCGATGAAGGTGTCCGGGGTTCTTCCGCGTCCGCCCGGTTCCGGAGCGGAGACCAGTGGTGCGGGACGACGATTCCCCGGCGACCCGAGGGGGTCTCCGTATCGGCAATCATGGTGGTCATGATCGATCCCCAACTCGTCAGAGCCTCGGTGGAGACCGCGTGGGATTCGGGAATCGTGGACGTGCTGCGGCGCTACATCGAGATCCCCAACAAGAGCCCGGCGTTCGACCCCGGGTGGTCCGACCACGGCCACATGGATCGGGCCGTGGAGATGTTCGTCGCCTGGGCCCGGTCCCGGCCCATCGACGGTCTGACGGTGGAGGTGGTGCGTCTGAGCGGACGGACCCCGCTGATCCTCATCGAGGTTCCCGCCACCGCGGCCGGGTCCGACGAGGATCCCGACCGCTCCGAACCCCGGACCGTTCTTCTCTACGGGCATCTCGACAAGCAGCCCGAGATGGAGGGCTGGGACGCCGACAAGGGTCCCTGGCAGCCGGTGCTCGTCGGTGAACGTCTGTACGGCCGCGGTGGGGCCGACGACGGCTACGCCATGTTCGCGGCCCTCTCGGCGGTCGAGGCCGTCCGGGCGGCGGGGGGCAGCCACTCCCGTCTGGTGATCATGATCGAGGCATCGGAGGAGTCGGGCAGTCCCGATCTCCCGGCCTACGTGGACCATCTCGTTCCCCGCCTGGGGACGGTCGACCTCGTCGTGTGCCTCGACTCGGGGGCCGCCGACTACGACGCCCTGTGGGTCACGACCTCGCTTCGGGGTCTCGCCGGCGGGACCCTGGAGGTGACGATGCTCGAGGAGGGCCTCCACTCGGGCTCGGCCAGTGGCGTGGTCCCCTCGACGTTCCGGATACTGCGCCATCTCCTGGATCGGGTCGAGGACTCCGCGACCGGGCAGATACTGCTTCCCGAACTGAACGCGCCGATTCCCGCCTCGGTGGTCACCGCCGCGGTGGAGTCCGCCGAGGTCCTCGCCGACGAGGTAGTCGAGTGCCTGCCCTTCGTGGAAGGGGCCCGGGCGGTGTCCGATGACGTGGCCGAACTCGTGGTGAACCGGACATGGCGCCCGACGCTCTCGGTGACCGGACTCGACGGTGCACCCCCACCCGAGGACGCCGGGAACGTGCTGCGCCCCCGAACCCGGGCGAAACTGTCGTTCCGGCTGCCGCCCACCGTGGACAGTCAGGCGGCCCTGGAGGCGATCGAGCATGCTCTGACGTCCGATCCTCCCTACGGGGCCCGGGTGGAGCTGACCGAGGGGGAGGCCGGTCCGGGTTGGTGCGCTCCGGAGCTCGAACCGTGGCTGGCCGCGGCCCTCACCACCGCCTCGGAGATCCACTTCGGTCGCCCGGTGGGATTCCAGGGCGAGGGGGGCTCCATCCCCTTCATGGGCATGCTGGGTGAGAGGTTTCCCTCCGCCCAGTTCGTGGTGACCGGGGTGCTCGGACCGGGCTCCAACGCCCACGGCCCCAACGAGTTCCTGGATCTCCCCACCGCTCGCCGGCTGACCGCGTGCGTGGCCCACGTTCTCGACGGGCATGCCACGAGGAGCCGGTCATGACGGGGTTCGACCGGGTCAAACCGACCTGCCGGCCGGTGTCGACGGGGATCGGAGTGGGTATATGACCGACGGAACCCCCGAGATGTTGAAGTTCGAGTGTCCGCGTTGCCACCGGGAGACGTCGGCCCGGTTCTACGGCCCCTGTGAGGAGTGCCGTGAGGAGCTGATCGCCACCCTCGGTGGTGAGGCCAGAGATGTCGAGGTGGCCGAGTACGAACCGAAGATGAACGTCACTCCCAACCAGGTCGCCACCAAGGACTAGACGTGAAGGTGGCCGAGTACGAACCGAAGATGAACGTCACTCCCAACCAGGTCGCCACCAAGGACTAGACGTGAAGGTGGCCGAGTACGAACCAAAGATGAACGTCACTCCCAACCAGGTCGCCACCAAGGACTAGACGTCGAGGTGGCCGAGTACGAACCGAAGATGAACGTCACTCCCAACCAGGTCGCCACCAAGGACTAGACGTTCGGCGGGTGATCCCGGTGAGACTGGCCCGTCGAGGTGCGATCAGGTCAGGCTCGGGGCCAGTCGGTCCAGGGCCCGGGCGATCTCGTCACGGTCCCCGGCGTAGCTGAAGCGCACATAGCGGTTGCCGCGGGTCGGGTCGAAATCGATGCCGGGGGTGGCGGCCACACCGAGTTCGCTCAACCAGCGACGGCACAGATCCTGACTGTCGTCGGTCAGGTGGGAGACGTCCGCCCACACGTAGAAGGCACCGTCGGCGGGGGCCAGGCGATCGAGACCCATCTCGGGCAGGCGGGAGACCATCAGGTCCCGGTTGGCCCGGTAGCGGGCCACGTTGGCGTCGAGCTCGGCGGTGGCGTCGAAGGCGGCCACGGCAGCCAGTTGGGCCAGGGTCGGGGGCGCGATGGTGAGGTTCTGGGCCAGTCTCTCGACCGGAGTCAGCAGGCCGGTGGGCAGCACGGTCCATCCCAGGCGCCAACCCGTCATCGAGTAGTACTTGGAGAAGCTGTTGACGACTATGGGGTCCCCGGGAAGTCCCACGGCCGTCTCCGCCGGGGTCCCGAAGGTGATGCCGTGGTAGATCTCGTCGGAGATGAGGGTGATGTCCCTGGTGGCGCAGTACTCCGCCAGTTCCGCCAGGGCCCCGGGGCGCAGCACCGTGCCCGTCGGGTTGGACGGACTGGCGAGCATCACCCCGTCGAGATCCCCGGCGGCCTCCAGGTCGTCGGGCGTCAACCTGAACCCGGACTCCGCCGACAGAGGTACGTCGACGGCTTCCATGCCCAGGGCCGTCAGGGTATTCCGGTAGCAGGGATAGCCGGGGCTGGTGACCGCCACCCGGGAGCCGGGAGCGAAGGCGGCGATGAAGATCAGGACGAACGCCCCCGACGCCCCCTGGGTGACCACAATCCGGGACGGATCCACGATCTCGTCGTACCAGTCGGCGTAGTGGGCGGCTATGGCCTCCCGCAGGGGCTGGTGGCCCAGAGCGACGGTGTAGCCGAGACGGTCGTCGTCGAGGGCTCTGCGGGCCGCCTCGAGCACCGCGGCGGGAGCCGGTGTCGCCGGCTGGCCCACCTCGAGGTGCAGCACCTCCAGGCCCGCCTTCTCGCGGGCGGCGGCCTCTCTCATCACCTCCATCACGTGGAAGGGGGGAATCAGGTGGCTGGGAATCTGGCGACGATCGTGCTGAGCTCCGTTCACGAGCCGATCATGCCACCGTGGCGGCGGGGGTGTGATGTCGTGTCGATGTCGGGCGGGGCGAGGGATCAGTCGTCGACCACGGTCACCGGTCGGGCGGCGGTCTCGAGGTCCAGCACTTCCTCCCCGGTGGTCTCCGATGTCGAGCCGGCCAGGTTCACCACCTGGCGGGGCCGCCGGTCGATGAGGACGTTCCGCGGGGGGCGATGAGGCTCATAGGAGGCGATCACGCAGCGCTCCGATATCGTCGCCGCCGCCTCGGTCAACCAACGCTCGCGGGCCCGGTCGACACACTCACAGGGCCCGGCCAGCAAGCGGGCCCGATGACGGATGACCACACCCATCCCACCCAGGGCCGCGATCAGCCCCAGCAGTACGGAGGGGTCCAGGGTGGAGACGGAGGTCGGAGTCATCGCCTGTCATGTCGACGCACCCGACCCCGGGCTGAAGCGATGATGTGACGATCTGACGACGTGGAGATCCCCGAGCGGGTGGTCCCGGTCAGATCACCCGGTTCATGGCCGAACGAAGGACCTCGTGGTCGAAGGTCTCATGGGGGTCGGGTACATATCCCTCGTAGAACCGGGTGCCGGCCCGTACCACCCTGGTCTCGGCCAGGCGGTCCATCACATCGCGTAGCTGGGGTCCGGAGTAGGCGGTGGCTCCCAGGACCGCGATGGTGCCGATGATCCCCCTCCAGAGGGGAATGAGTGTCGCCAGGCCCGGGAGAACCCAGCGGACGAAGGCCTGGGCCCGGCCCGGCGTACCCAGCGTGTGGATGTCGACCACCCGGATACCGGCAATCAGGCGACCCGGGGTCTGCCCGGTGGTGCTGAGAAACCCGACCTCGTAGAACATCCCCACCACGAACGCCAGCAGGGTGAAGACGAATACATCGCCCCACGGTGAGGGGGCCAGCACGATCATGGCCCGCGGCCAGGTGGTGGCCACCACCGAGAACAGAAGGCCCAGACTGAGCCACCAGACCACGAACCCGTCGATCAGGCGGGCCAGGAACCGGCGGAACATGATCCCCTGACTGTCGGGCCGGACCCTCGGTGGCGTGGAACCGGTCGGGTGCCGCCCCGGCCCCGACCGGACCGAGTCGCTGCCCTGACCGTCTCGGGACGGACGGTCGGTGACTCCAGTTGGGCTCTGCATCGGCTACCCCCTCGGGGCAA
>DRKF01000102.1 GCA_011051915.1 Acidimicrobiales bacterium
TCAGCATGTCGCCACTCACGATTCCCCGGGACCTGGCGTCCTCGGGATTCACCTCGATGAAGTTCACCGGCCAGCGCTCCCGGGTGACAGCCCGGCGGACGTGGTCGAACATGTTGTTCCACACCGCGTTGACCCTTCCGTTGAGCACCCACACCTCTCCCTTGGAGGTATCGGGACCGATGGCCTCGTTGCGGGCCTTCACGGTGGCCCAGTCGGGCCGGATGAAGTTCAACTTGCCACTGTCGCTCTTGAACTTGAGGTTCTCGTGCAGACGGACGGTCTCGGTCAGTTCGCCACTGTCGTCCATGCCCAGGGGGGTCTGCAGACCCTTGGTTCCGTAGCTGCGCAGCAGGTCGTGGGCCTTGACCCCTTCGGCCTGGGCCTTCTCGACGAGGGCCAGGAAGTTGCGTCGACCTCCCTCCGAGCGGGGACCGGCGGCCTCGAAGATGTCGTTGGACTCCTTCCAGTCGAAGCCCTCGAATCCCATCCTCTGGGCGACCTGGGCGAAGGCCCACCAGTCGGGCTTGGCCTCGCCGGGGGGGTCCATGAACTTCTCATATATCCGCAGACGCCTCTCGGCGTTGTTCCGGGCGAAGGTCTCCTCACCCCAGGTGGCGGCCGGCAGGATGATGTCGGCGTATTCCGTGGAGTCGTTCAGATAGATGTCGGACTGCACGATGACCATGCCCCCCGCATCCATACGGGCCCGGAGCTGGGCCTCGGCGGTGGCCGGATCGGTGGATGTGACCTGGGGTCCCCGGCGTACCAGCTCGGCGACCTTGGCGATGAGGGCGTGGCTGGCGCCCATGGCTCCGAGCCAGTTGGTCCCCACTATCCAGCGGAACCGGGTGTTGCCCTGTACCAGCCACTCCTCGGTGTCCATCTCGATGGGGTGACCCTCATAGGAGTGGGGCGACTTCTCCAGGGGGTAACCCGCACCGCTCTGGCCACCACGCTGGTGACCGCCCATACGGGACGTGGCCCGACCGGGTCGACCCGTGGCTCCCAGGATCACGCCGAGATTCCCGATGACCGCGGTGTTCTCGTAGTTGTGGGACCAGTACAGGCCCTTCTCGAAGAGCAGCATCGTCTTGGGCTGAGGTCCGTCCCCACCGGAGAGGATCTCCGCCGCCTTCTCGATGTCGGTGGCGGGAACGCCGGTGATCTCCTCGGCCCGGTCCAGGGCGAAGTCGGGCTCGGCCATTATGAAGTCCTTGAACTCCTGGGCCGTCTGACCGAACAACTGCTTGCGGTACTTGCTCTCCTGGTCGAGTTCCTCGCGGCTGGCCACGTATCTGTCGACGAACTCCGTGTCCTCCCAGCCGTTGGCCAGGATCTCGCGGGCCAGGGCGCTGAAGAGCACCACATCGGTCCCCGGGGTGAGCTGCAGATGCATTCCCCCGTGGTTCAGCGCGTACTGGGCGGTGAACGTCTTGCGGGGATCGATGTAGATCAGCTTGGCCCCTCCGGCCGCCGTCCACGTCGTGAAACGCACCGACTTGGTCTCATAGGGATCGGAGCCGGCGATCAGGATGACGTCGGCTTCCTTGTCGTCCTCGAAGGCCGACCCGAAGGCGTCTATGCCGACGTCGGACAGCCCGGGAACGTCGTCACCCGCGGCCGGGGCGTGGTGGGGTGAGTAGTTCGGGGTGCCGATCGCCCCACGCGCCAGCTTCGACCCGGCGAACACGTTCTCGTAGTACTGGTAGGAGTAGATCTTCATACCCCAGGCCAGTTCACCGAAGGTGTCGACGGTGTACCTGGAGAGGTTGGCGATCAGATCCAGGGCCATGTCCCAGGGAATGGGCACCAGCTCGCCCCGGACCCTCAACAGGGGCCGCTGGAGCCGGTCGGCGGTGAGGCCGTCGGGGTTGTAGATCTTCTTGGCCAGGGCCCCGCCACGAATACTGTGGGTACCCCCGACGTTGACCACCTCCATGTCGGCGTCGGGAAGAACAATCACGTTGTGCGGACTGCCCTCGATCTCGGTGACGGTGTGCATCTCCTCCGAGGGCCAGAACCCCGAGAGGGCTCCCACGGGAATGTCCTTGCCGTAGGCGTTCTCGTCGGCCGCCCGGCCGCCGTCACGTCCAACGGGCCACGAGTAGACCTTGTAGGCACAGGCCACGGGGCAGTACTCGCAGCAGGTGATGTTGACCTTGGCGTCAACCGGTGGAATTGGAACCTTGCTCATCTCGATCTCCTCAGGCGACCGGCTCGCCGCCGGCGAGGTTGTCGTCATGTCCGTAGATCAACCGGTCGACACCGACCGCGAATATGTCTCCGTCGGCCATCTCGAGGATGACTCTCGGCAGCTTCTCGGTCGCATGACCGAGGGTGACCTCACCGTCGAGGGTCAGATCGAAGGTGGTGAAGTGGCAGGGACACGGGCCCAGAACCTTGTGGTCACCGTCGTAGTCGGTGAGAACACAGCCCATGTGGGTGCACTGGTTGGAGTACGCCACCACGTCACCGTCGGGTCCGATACCGCCCCGTGCGGGTCGACCCAGCTTCACCAGCATGTTGCTCTGCCCCTTGAGCGGGTACTCGAACATGACCGGGGTGTCGACCTCGAGCGACCCCATGGAGGCCACCTTCACACGGGGGTAGCCCTGCGCCATCTCGACCGGTGCGGCCATCTCCTCACCCCCGGTGGGGGGCTCGGTGGTGGTGGTCGTCGTGGTCGTGGTCGTCGGTTCCGCGGTGGTCGGCGGCGCCGCGCTACCGCCGTCGGACCTGTCGTTCCTCGACGAGATCGCGATGGGCACCACGACCCCCGCGGCGGCCGTAGCTCCCGCCGCTCCGCCCAAGAACAGGAACTCACGCCTGCTGAGTGGCATGCCTGTACCTACCTTTCCTCTCCAGGGGACGGTACGGACACCGACTCCGGGGGCCCATGGCACAGAGACACGTGCCGTGGGGACCTAAGTCCCTCGGCTCGTCCGACCGGACCGGGGACCGCGACGGTGTCGGGCCCCGACCTCCGGGCCCGGTACGATCGAGGGGACCTAAGTCCCTGTCTGCCCCCACCGACAAAGAGCACAATGCCGACGATGTCATCTCCACAGCACAGTCCCGAAGAACAA
>DRKF01000103.1 GCA_011051915.1 Acidimicrobiales bacterium
CCCGGGTGGGGGCGACCTGCTGGACCTCACGGCCCATCATGGCGTTCACGATCGTGGACTTGCCCACACCCGACGAACCGACCAGGGCCGCGGTCCGGCCCTCGGGAATCAGCTCGACCAGCCGGTCGAGACCCTCTCCGGTGGTGACCGAGGTCGGGACCACCTCCACCCCGGGGGCCACCGAGGCCACCAGGGCCCGGGCCCGGTCCAGCTCCCGGCCCTCGGACACGAGATCGGTCTTGGTCACCAGCACCACCGGTTCGGCGTCACCGCCGTGGACCACGGCCAGATACCGCTCGAGACGACGGGGGTTGAGGTCGCCATCCAGGGAGGTGGCTATGAAGACGGTGTCGATGTTCGTACCCACCACCTGGGGCCGGGGGTCGCGACCGGGAGCCCGCCGCACGAACAGGGAGGTCCGCGGCAGCACGGCCTCTATGAGGTCGGCCCCCCGGGGTCCGGCCCCGGGGCGCACCGCCACCCAGTCACCCACGGCGGGAAAGTCCAGTCGCCCCGAGGCCCGGTCCCGCAGGTCGGCACTCACCCGGGCCCCCTCGGCGAGGTCGTCCCCCATCCCGAGCAGGTCGTAGGCCCCACGGTGCTCGACCGCCACCCGAGCCGGAACCAGGTCCTCCCCGGGGGGCATCTCCGACGCCCGACGGTCGTTCCACCCGAGCCGGTCGGGGTCGACCATCAGCTTCGGGGTGTCTCGAAGGGGGCGAACACCATGGCCTCGTCGGCGAAGGCCTTGAACTCCAGGGCGTTGCCGCTGGGATCGGTGAAGAACATCGTCCACTGTTCCCCCGGCGTGCCCTCGAAACGCACTCCGGGCTCGATGACGAAGTCCACCCGACCCGCCACCTGTGCGGCGAGGCGATGCCACTGCTCGGGGTGGAGAATCAGCCCGAAATGGCGAACGGGTACCGCCTGGCCGTCGACCTCGCTGTGGGAGACCTCGTCCCCCGCTTCGTCGACGAGGTGGGCCACGATCTGGTGACCGTGGAAGTCGAAGTCCACCCAGCGGTCGGAGGAGCGACCCTCGGGGCAGCCGAGCAGACCACCGTAGAACTCCCTCGCCTCACCCAGGTCCCGCACCGGGAACGCCAGGTGAAATCGGGGGGTGTCGGACCCGGTCAGATTCCGGACTCCTTCACGTTGAACTTCTTGCGCAGGTAGTCACCCACGTAGTTCAGGGCCAGCACGGTGATGAACATCACCGCCGAGGGGAAGATCAGCGGGTGGAGCCGGATGGCCAGGTTCTGGCGGGATTCGTTGATCATCGAACCCCAGGTTGCCTGGGGGGCCTCCACGGACAGTCCCAGGAACGCCAGGGTGCCCTCGAGGACGATCACCACCCCCGCCGACACCAGGGCGAAGGCGCTCAGGGCCGGCAGCACGTTGGGCATCACGTCCCGCCACAGCACCCTCAGTCGGTCCGCCCCCATGGCCCCCGAGGCCAGGACGAACTCCCTCTGGGCCACCGACAGGGTGATGGCCCGGGCCACCCGGGCGTATCTGGGAACCGACAGGGCCCCGATGACCAGGGAGATGGTGATCAGGTTCTGACCCAGGAAGGCCACCAGGGTGAGCAGGATGATCAGGGCCGGGAAGGCCAGGACGATGTCGACGCTGGCCATGATGACGGCCTCGGTACGACCCCGCACGTAGCCGGCGATCATGCCCAGGCCACCACCGACGATCAGGCCGAACAGCACGGCCACGGTGGCGACGGTCAGGGAGATACGGGCCCCGTGGATGATGCGGGCCAGGATGTCGCGACCCAGGCCGTCGGTTCCCAGCCAGGCCCGGCTGCTGGGAGGTTCGAGCCGGTCCAGCCCCCGGAAGGCCCCGAGCTCGTTCGGGGGTTTGACACCGGGGAGCCAGTTGGCGAAGAAGGCGAAGATCACCATGAGGACCAGCCAGGCGATGGCCAGCTTGATACCCCAGGGCATCTTCGACTGCTCGTACTCGGGTTGCTCGATCAGCTCCTCGGCCTCGAGTTCGGCCGGGTAGTCGTCGATGGCCTCAGTCGTCATGTCAGGCTCCCATCATCCGGGCCTGGCGGATCCGGGGATCCACGACCATGTAGATCAGGTCGACGAAGAAGTTGATCATCACGTAGATCGCCGACAGCAGCACCGCTATGCCCTGCACGACCAGGTAGTCGCGCTGGGTCACGGCCTCGAAGAGGGTTCGTCCCAGCCCCGGTATGGCGAAGAGCTGCTCGATGACGACCGTGCCCCCCAGCAGGGTGCCGATGTTCAGACCCACGACCGTGATCAGAGACAGTGACGAGGGTCGCAGGGCGTGGCGGAAGAGAACCCTCATGTTGGAGATTCCCTTGGCCTTGGCCGTGAAGATGTAGTCCTCCTGCAGGGTGCCGATCATGTCGGCCCGGATCAGGCGGATGTACACGGCGATCTCGGCCAGGGCCAGGGAGGAGGCCGGGAGAATGACCGTCCGGATGTTGTCCAGTAGCGAATCCGTCGGTCTGGTCCAGCCAGTGGCGGGTAACTTCCCGAACTTCACCGCGAAGATCACGATCAGATAGAGGCCCACCACGAAGGCGGGTATGGAGAGGAAGGTGAGGGTGAGACCCGACACGAACCGGTCGGTCAACCTCCCCTCCCGGTAGGCGGCGAACACCCCCAGGGGCAGTGATGCCACCAGGGCCATGCCGATGGACACGATGGCCAGCTCGAACGTGACGGGGATCTTGTCCCGGATCAGCTCGATGACATCGACCTTCTTCACGTAGGAGAACCCGAGGTCCCCCTTCACCGCACTCCCGACCCAGCTGCCGTAGCGCAGGGGGAGCGGGTCGTCGAGGTGGAGGTCGGCCACGCACTGGTCGTAGACCTTCTGGTCGCTCTGGGCGTCCGGTGGCAGCACCGAGCGACAGGTGTCGCCCGGTAGCAGATCCAGCAGGAAGAAACTGAACAGCGAGACCACGAACAGTGTGACGACCAGTCGCACCAGGCGTCTCGCCAGCAATGGAGCCATATTCGTTCAGTTTCTCCCCGCTAGAAGCTGCGTGTTCAACAGTTGACCGGTAGTGCCTAGCCCTCGGTGAGGAAGGCCTCGACGTAGCGGCCCTCGGCGTTGGGGAATCCCTGGCCGAGGTCGCCGTTGGGCACATGCCAGCCGCCGATTCCCTCCACGTTGGGACGGGTGATCAGCGCCGTGGCGGTGTAGCCGGTGTAGACGACCGGAACCTGCTCGGCCAGGATCGTCATGACCTCCTCGTAGAGGCCGTAGCGGGTGTCGAAGTCCGCCGTGGCCTTGGCCTGGTTCAGCAGATCGAACATGGCCGGGTCGAAGAAGTTGGTGAAGTTCACCGGCGAGGCCTCGACCGGAGCGAAGGCCGGGCCGAGAATGGCCGCCGGATCTCCCTGGCCGCCGACCCTCCAGCAGTTGATCATGAAGTCACCACGGAAGGGCGGGTCGGTGTCGGGGGAACCCACGGCGTTGCTGATGTGGGCGGCCTGCTCCACCTGGTTCAGGTTCACCTTCACCAGTCCGGTGCCCTCCCAGAGCTGCTGGTAGCCCTGTGAGAGCTGGATCAGCGAGGGATCGGGGGGACAGTTGAACTCCACCTCGATGGGATCACCGGGAGCCTTGCCGTCGGAACGGGCCGGGTCGTCCACGTACTCCTGCAGCAGCGGTATGGCCTTGGTCACGTCGTTGTTCGGGAACATGTCGGCGACCTTCTGGCTGAACCAGGGACTGTCGGGGCTGAAGAACTGGCTGGCCTTGTCCGAGATTCCCTTGCCGCCCAGGATGTCGATGAGGAGATCCTGGTCCATGGCCCACGCCAGGCCCTGGCGGACCCTCACGTCGTCGACCGGTGGCTCCAGCACGTTGAAGATGGCGCCGCCGGAGTTGTTGCCCTGGAAGAGCAGCAGGTTGAGGCTGTCGCCCTCGGCCTTGGCGTCACGGATGGTGCTCTGACGCAGGGTCTGGGCCACGTCGACGTCGCCGGCGATCACCGACTGGAGGCGGGTTGTCTCATCGGGAATGGGGCGGAAGATCAGCTCGTCGAGATAGGGGAGCTGGTTCCCGTCGGGATCGGTCCTCCAGTAGTCGGGGTTCCGGGTGAGGGTGAGCTTGTTGTCACGGTCCCAGGTACCGAACACGAAGGGACCCGAGCCGACCGGGTTGGCCGAGAAACCCTCCGGGTCGGCCTTGGCGGCCTCCACGGAGAAGATCCGCCCGGCGACACCGGTGAGGATGTCGGGGAATCCGGCGTTGCCCGACGACAGGACGTACTTGACCGTCATGTCGTCGACCTTCTCCACCGAGGTGACCCCGGCGGCGCCGTAGATGCCGGAGGTGATGGCCCCGTCCTTCTGGAACATGTCGTAGGCCTCGACGACGGTGTCGGCCGTGAGGTCGGTGCCGTCGTGGAACTTGATGCCGTCCCGCAGGGTCAGCGTCCACTCGGTGAGATCGGCGTTGGGTTCGATGCCCTCGGCCGCGTAACCCACGATCTGACCATCAGCGTTGAGTTCCAGGAGCTGGTCGTAGAGCGCCCGGTGAACGTTCACACAGGGGGCCGAGCAGGGATCCTGCCATGGTGCCCAGCCCGCGGCCTCGGCCTCGGTGGCCACCACCAGGGTACCGCCGTAGGTCGGCCCGGTCTCGGCCTCGGTGATCGGCGTGTTGGTCGTGGATGGAGCGGTCGCAGCCGTCGTGGTCGAGGCCGTGTCGCCACCTCCACCGCCGCTGTCGGCCGCAGTCGTGGCGGTCGTGCCGGTTGCATCGCTGTCGGAGCCGGAGTCACCGCAGGCCACAGCCAGCAGCGCAAAGGCAAAGAACAAACTCAGAATCTTGAACAAGGATCGGCGCTTCCGCACGACACCCCCCTATTGATCGGTTCGGTGACTCACGTCACATCAAGCGCGCACGCTAGGAGTGCCCCGGTGGTCTTGTCAATGTAGGGGCGGCGATCGCGCGTGACTTGTAGCGAAACCACACCGAGGGAGGCCCCGATCGCCGGTACCACGTGGCGCGCCGAGGATTCCTACTCACTCTGAGTGTGTTTCGTTCGCCGTTCAACACTCTGTGTGTTAGAATCGGCGTCCTCCATGGACCCTGATTCGATGCGCACAGTCATCTCCAGTACTCCGCCCCAGCCCTTTCCGGGGGACTCGGGGGATTCCGTACCCGAGTGGATCCGTGAGGCCCGGGCCGCCGCTCTGGCCACCGTCACCGAGACCGGGGAGACACAGACCGGGGAGACACAGGCCGCTGACACCCAGGCCGCTGACCACGAGCTCGAACGCCTGCTGCGGGCCGAGGCCAGGGCCGCCGAGTGGCGGGACCGGGCCGCCCGGGCGGAGACCAAGGCCCTGCGACAGCGTCGGAAGATCCTGAAGCTGACCACCACCGGCGGCAAGGGGGGCAAGGGCGGCAAGGGCGGCAAGGCCAAAAAGAAAAGGTCCCGGGAGATCCGCCGCCGCCTCGAGCGGGCTGCGGAGTGGGAACGCCGGGCGGGGAGAGCGGAGTGCAAGGCAGCCCGTTTCGAACGGCGGGCCGCCCGGATCAGAGCCCGGCGCAGCTGAGCTCCGCCGGCGGGGCCACACCCTCGAACCGCGCCGTGATCCAGTCCAGGACCTCCAGAACCGACACCGTGTTGACGTCCACGTGACCGGCACCCTCGTAGAGTCGATAGTCGACCTGTGTGCCCAGTGAGCACAGGCGGTCGCGCACCACAGCGGTGGAGTCGGGCCTGACGATGAGGTCGGCGTCACCCTGGACTATCAGTACCGGGGCCGCCACCGGTTCCCGGCCCGGGTCGTTCTCCCACAGGGCCAGCCCCAGAGGACCGTCGTCGGGAGTCATGGGGAAGCTCCAGGCCTCGCGGTGGATCATCGAATCGGCGTCCAGATCGGCGAAGGCGGCGAACACCTCGGCGGTACAGCCCTGCTCGAGGGCATCGAAGCGGGACAGGGCCTCCTCGGTGACGTAGGGAGTCAGGTCTAGTTCGGGTCGGGCGGCGGCGATCCCGGCCAGGCCCATGGCCAGGAAGCCCTGCAGAGGCGTCCCGGCCAGCCGGCCGGCACCGGCCATTCCCGAGGCCGGGGCGGAGGCCACGACCCCCACCACATCGAGGTCGGGGGCGTACCGGCCGGCGATCTGGCCGGCGAACAGGGCGGCCTGGCCCCCCTGGGAGGCACCCCAGATGAGGACCCGGTCCGACCCCCCGAACATCGGGTCCCGGGCCAGGCGGGCGATGTCGAGCACCCCACGGCCCTCCGACTCACCCACCAGATAGGGATGGGGACCCGGTGTACCCAGCCCCTCGTAGTCGGTGGCCACGACCATGTACCCCTGGGCGAGTACAACCTCGGCCACGGCCAGGGTGGAGCCGGGATCCCGGGAGGGGGCGCATTCGTCGGCCAGCCCCGTCGTCCCGTGGGCCCAGCTCACAACCGGCCAGCCACCGGGGGGAGGATCACCTGAGGGCACCATCACCAGACCCGAGACCTCGATGGGCTCACCGGCGAGCGAGGTCGACCCGTACAGCACCCTCCAACCCCGGCCGACGAAACCCGACACCGGTTCGGCCGATACCAGCGACCCCGGCCCGCCGGTCACCGCGGCGGTACTCGAGGGCGCAGTGCTCGGCGGCACAGCACTCGAAGACGCAGCACTCGAGGACACAGTGCTCGAAGTCACGGTGCTCGAGCCGTCGCTGCTGCTGCACGCCGCCAGCAGCAGGGTCAGGGCGACCGCCACCGCCACCACGGGTCTTCTCCGGCTGCGGGACTGGTTCATGGCCCGCGACGGTAGCGGCACACTTTGGCCGACCGGGTGCGGCTCTGCGAGCATGCCCCGGTGATCGCCCCCCTGGAACTCCCCCGACGTCGCCCTCCGGCCCATCGGGTTCTCCCCGGAAGGGTCTTCTACGGCTGGTGGGTGACCCTGGGATGCGGGATCCTGCTGTTCGTGGGGGTCGGGGTCGGCTTCTACATACTGGGCATCCTGCTCGACCCCCTCCAGAGCGAGCACGGTTGGTCGAACGGGGCGGTGTCGGGGGCGTCGGGGCTCTACTTCGCCGTCAACGGCGTGGCCAACGCGGTGATGGGTCCCCACATCGACCGTCACGGTCCCATGCCGTTCATGGTGGCCGGTGTCCTGGGTCTGGGGGGATGCCTGATCGCGGTCGGCCACCTCACCGCCCTGTGGCAGCTCTACCTCGTGTACCCCCTCATGGGGATCGCCTTCGCCGCCGCCGCCAACGTCTCGGTCAACTCCATCCTCACCCGCTGGTGGATCCACCGCCGGGCCCGGGCGATGAGCGTCTCGTTCAGCTTCGTGTCCATGGGAGGCGCCCTGTTCGCTCCCCTGGGGACCTCGCTGATCCACCAGGGCGGTATCCGCCTGGCCACCCTCGTGCTGGGACTGTCGGTCATCGGAATCGGCCTGCCGGTGGTGCTCCTGGTCCTGGTCTGGGATCCGGCCCAGATGGGCCTCTCCGCCGACGACGGCTACGTACCCTCCCGACCCGTCCCGGGCATGGGTGACCAGTACCGCCTGTGGAGTCGGGCCGAGGCTCTCCGCACCGTCGCCCTGTGGGCGATGCTCATCGGCTTCCCCCTGGTCATGCTCAGTCAGGTGGGCTTCCTCACCCACCAGGTGGCCTTCCTGTCCCGGCGCTTCGACTCCGACACCATCGGATCACTCGCCATCGCCACCTCCGCCGTGGGCAGCGCCGTGGCCCGGCTGGTCGTGGGGAGCTTCGCCGACGGGGTGGACAAGAGGCGCCTGACCGTGGCCCTGATCGGGGTCCAGGCCGCCACCGTCTACACCCTGGTGGTGGTCGACAACCTGGTGGTCGACTTCGCCCTGGTCCTGGTGTTCGGATTCACCATGGGCAACATCTTCATGCTGCAGTCGCTGCTGGTCGGCGAGATCTTCGGACTCAGATCGTTCGGGTCGATCTTCGGCCTGCTGACCGCCTCGGCCCAGATCGCCGCCGGTGCCGGGCCCGTGCTCATCGGCTACCTGGAGCAGAGATCGGGATCGTACGCCCTGCCCCTCACGGTGACCGCCACCCTGACCCTCATGGGTGGGCTGGCGATCGTGTGGGCCCGGCCCGAGGCGGCGCCGTCCCCGCTCAGGTCAGAACGGCCAGCAGCGCGGTCAGGCTGAACAGGGACGCCACGCTCGTCCCCACCACCGCGGTGGAGACCAGCTCGGGACGGTCGTCGAACTCCGCCGCCCAGATGGTGGCGCTCACCGCGGTGGGCATGGCCGACACCACGATCAGAACGTCGGAGGCCGGAGTCCCCAGGCCCAGAACCGAGGCGGCGCCCCAGGCGATGAGCGGCCCGAGCACCAGCCGGATCACACCGACCGCGCTCACCTCCGACCATCCCTCGGCGAGTCTCACCCCACGGAGCTGGAGTCCCAGAACCATCAGCGCCACCGGAATCGCCGCCGTCGATATCGAGCGGACCGGCGTGGCCACCACCACCGGGAGAACCCAGCCTCTCCAGTTCACGATCAGGGCCGCCAGCAGGGCCCACAGAATCGGTGTCCGCAGAGGTGCCCGCAGTGAGGCCCCCACCGATCCTCCGGACCGCGAGGCCACCACCGTTCCGACCGTCGCGTAGAGCGTCGCTCCCACCACCATGTTGACCACCGCCAGTTCCAGGCCCCGGTCACCGAACGCCAGCAGGGCGACCGGCAGACCCAGGTTCCCCGAGTTGGCCATCATCGACGCCAGCCCCACCGCCGCCACCGAACGCCGATCCAGCCTCCTGACCC
>DRKF01000104.1 GCA_011051915.1 Acidimicrobiales bacterium
ACACCGGTCCAGGCCTCGGCCTGGGGTGAGCCCCGGCCCGGAGTGGGTTCGAAGGGCACCCACTGACCGCCGATGTAGACCTCGGGCCAGGCGTGGTAGTTGCGGCCCCTGACTATGAACTCGTCTCCGACCCTCTCGCCCGGGGTGAAACCGACGGCCACCCGTGCGGGTATTCCCACCGACCGGGCCATGGCGGCGAACGTACCGGCGAACTGTTCGCAGTAGCCGGTACGGTCGGCGAACACGAACTGCTCCATCCGGTTGAGGCTGTGCCCCTCGGGAACGTCGGTCGAGTAGTCGTAGTTGTCCCGGAAGTAGCTCTGCAGGGCCAGGGCCTGGTCGTAGCGGGTGGGCTGATCCGATGTGAGGTCGGCGGCGAGGGCGGCGATGTCGGGGCTGAAGCCGTCGGGGAGGTCGGTGTAGCGAACCGCTATCGACACCGGATCGGTCGTGTCGGCCGCCCTCAACTCCGTCGGGTCGAAGATCGGGACCACGGACTGGACGGTGTAGGTCAGTCCGGTGGTATCGCCCTCCGCGGTCACCAGGGTCGCCGATTCGGCGTCCCAGCGGGCATCGGTGCCGTCGAAGCCCACGGCCTGGTAGGCGGCGGGGAGCCAGATGTCGCCCAGGTTGGACATGACGATCTCCTGGGTGACGACCTGACCGTCGCCGGGCGGGGGCGCCAGCACCCCGTCGGCGGGACTGTAGGAGTAGCTCGATCCCCAGACCCCACCGTCGAACAGGTCCAGCGCGGTGGTCCGCCAGTAGGCGCCCACCTCAGAGGAGGTGCGCACACGGAACAGCTCGACATCGGTCTGCTGCACGAGCCGGCCCCGGGCGTCGACCAGGGGACTCAGCGTCACCCGGGTTCCCCCGCCGTTGCCGTCGAGCTCGGTGAGATCGATGACGGGGCTGTCACCCACCCCGGGCAGCAGAGGGCCGAACACGGCGGCGGCCAGCAGCCCCCCGCTGAGAAGCACCAGACCGTGCTGGAGCCGGGCCCGACCCAGTCGGGCCTCGTATCCCCTGATCGTGAGGGACGGGCTGGGCGGAAAGGCGATCCGGAACAGCAGCAGGAACAGTCCCACGGCGGAAAGGAAGGCGATGGTGGTCTGGAGCCGGTACTGCGAGGTTCCCAGGATGGCGGTGAACACCACCAGTGTCGTGGCCGGCACCAGGGCCTCCACCGAGGTCCGGATCCGGAAGGCGGCGATGTCGGACAGCTGGGCCATCGTCCAGGCGGCGACCGCTATGGCCAGAACGAACCCGGTGAGGGCCTCGGTAGGGGCCTTCACGACCCCGAAAGCCTCCCAGGCCTCGGACAGATCGGCTCCGGCCGTGCGCCAGGTGTCGGCGGTCGGAAGCAGGAACCTGGTGGTCGCGGGATAGATCACGGTGGCCAGGGTCGGAACCATGGTGACCGTGGAGGTGAGGATGCTGAGCGGAATACCCAGACCGGTCCGGCGGAGGACGGCGGCGATCAGGTGGGAGATCGTGGCCACGGCGAGGATCTTCGGGAGGAAGCTGTAGCCGTCGAACAACCTCACGAGGCCGGTGAGGGACACGACGCTCACCAGCCACAGGGCGAACTCCGATCCGAGCAGAGGCCAACCGGGGGCCCGTGGAACGGTCGGGGCGGTGATCGGGGAATGGTCGGTGGAACTCGGGCCCTGGCTCAACGGAGGCTCCTCCGGTAGGGATAATCCGGTGCCGGTGGCCGGCCCCCGCAGGGGACCGGGCCGCCGGCACCGGACCTCAGGACCGCGACAACCCCGAGGCTTGCATGGGAACCCCGGCGGGGCACCCGGTGATTCCGTGAACTCCGAGGCATCGGGCGATTCATCGGCCGGCCACCCTCACCCGGCCCGACACGGCCCTCTCCCACCCGTTGAGGAAGCTCTCCCGGTCCGCGACGGACAGCACGGTGGCGGTGGGGAAGGGGCGGGTCAGAGTGAGGCTTTCGCGGCGCGAGGCGGAGTCGCGCAGGGCCGAGACCACGAACACCCGGCCGTAGCGGTTGCGAAGCCTGAGTACGGTGTCGACCTCGGTGGCGGCGCCTTCCCCGAGGGCGGCCAGGAGGACCCCGCCGCTCCCGTCGCGTTGCAGCGAGGAGAGGGTCTTCTGCAGGCTCCCCCGGCCCACGGGGTGGATGACGGCGAGAAAGTGGAGCAGGGCGTCGAGGTGGGATCCCCCCGAGGAGAATCCCGAATCACCACCGTCGGTCGTGACCAACCTCACCAGGTCCTGGCGCCGGGCCGAGGCGGACAGCACACTGGCCGCCACCGTCACCGCGGTCTCGAAGGTCTCCGCGTCGTGGGAACCGGTGCGATTGTCCAGCAACACCGTGAGGCGGCCCTGCCAGGGAACCTCGTGCTGGCGCACCATTAGCTCCCCGTGGCGGGCCGTGGACCTCCAGTGCACCCGGCGAAGGTCGTCCCCGACCGTGTACTGCCTCAGGGCGTAGAAGTCCTCGCCCGACCGACCCGAGGCGGTCGGCATGTGGGCCCCACCGTGGGGATCGTCACCGCTGGTGTGGGGAACCGGACCCACCGGGAGTACCCGGGGAAGGACGGTGATCTCGGTGGTGGAACCGGCGGCGACGGTGATGGAGGCCAGGGCGAAGGGGTCGGAGATCTCGATGGTGAGCGGGCCGAGTTGCAGCGGACCCCGACTCGAGGTCGGGAGACGGTAGGCGACGGTGGTGGTCTCTCCCCGCTCGAGGGGCCCGGCGGTCACATCCACCCCGCCGGTTCCCGCAACCTGGTCGCGGATGCGGAGGATCGGCGACCTCCGGCCGGCGTTGCTCAGGGCGATGTCGACCCGACCGTCGTCCCCCACGTGTACCCGGGCCGGGGAGACCCGACGCCGGGCTCTCACCCGGATCCGGGTGAGCCCGACGGAGATGGCGGCCAGTACCACCAGCGCCATGGCCCCGAATCCGATGATGAACAACTCCCACAGCCCGAGGAGCCTTCCGACCGCGATGAGGACACCGCCCAGGAGAATCAGCAGCCAGCCGTTGCGGGTGGGCATGGCCGGTTCAGCCGTCCGCCGTGGCCGGCACCGGGATGCGGGTGAGTATGTCGTCGATGACCGGGCCCACGCCCAGGCCCTGGAGCTGGGCATCGGGGGTCAGGACCAGACGGTGGGCCAGGACCGGCACGGCCAGGGCCTTGATGTCGTCGGGGATGACGAAGTTCCGGCCCCGGGAGGCCGCCAGGACCCGGCTGACACCCTGGAGGTTCAGCGTGGCCCGGGGTGAGATGCCCAGGGACAGGGCCGGGTGGTCCCGCGAGGCCTCGGCCAGTTCGATTATGTAGTTCTGCAGGCTGGGAGCGACATGGACCTGCCGGGCGGCCCCGATCATCGAGGCCACCTCGTCGATCCCGACCACGGGCTCGACGCGGGGCCCGCCGGCGGGATCGGCTCCGTGGGTACGGAGGATCTCCAGGGCCGCCTCCCGGGCCGGATAGCCGACGGAGACCCTCATCAGGAACCGGTCGAGCTGGGACTCCGGCAGGGGATAGGTGCCCTCGTGTTCGATGGGGTTCTGGGTGGCGACGACCATGAAGGGCACTCCGAGGCCGTAGCTGGTGCCGTCGATGGTCACCTGTCTCTCGGCCATGGCCTCCAACAGGGCGGCCTGGGTCTTCGGCGAGGCCCGGTTTATCTCGTCGCCCAGGACGATGTTGGCGAACACCGGTCCGGGCTGGAACTGGAAGCTGGACGTGGATCGATTCCACACGTTCACCCCGGCCACGTCGCTGGGTAGGACGTCGGGGGTGAACTGGATGCGCCCGAAGCTGCAGTCGACGGAGCCCGCCAGGGCCTTGGCCAGGCTGGTCTTCCCGACCCCGGGGACGTCCTCGATCAGCAGGTGGCCCTCGGCGAGCAGACAGATGACCGCCAACTCGATGACCTCGGTCTTGCCCTGGATCACCTTGGAGATGTTGGTGGTGATGCGACCGAACAGTTCGGAGAAGGACTGCCCGCCGCCTCCGATCCCGTCGCTCGAACCGTTGCCGCGGGGCTCGGGACTGCGGCCGGACCGCCTGGTGGGACTGAGGTCGCTCAACAGATTTCCTGATGTCACCGGCCGACCCGGCGTCGGCGCCGTTTCACGATCCTATTAGTTTCGTGACCGTTGTCGGGGTCGGCTCCATCGGCGCCAGGCTCCGCACGTGGCCACGGGGAGGACGGACTCGGCTCCATCGGCACGAGGCTCCGGACGTGGCCACGGGGAGGACGGGGTCGAGGGCCGCAGTGGAGGGCCGCCGGCATCGAGGCGAGGAGATCCGGGCATCATGGGACATCGAGAGGGGAGTCGGGGCCCCGGGCCGGTGCTGGCCGTGGACATAGGTGGGACCAAGATCGAGGCCGCGGTCGTGGACGGCAGTGGTGGGATCCACTGCCGGCGGCGGATCCCCACGAGGGAGAGGGCGGGGAACGACGGGCGCCGGTTGACGGAACGGCTGTCGTCACTGCTGGTCCGGGTCCTCGAGGACTGGCGGGCCGGAGGTGGAGAGTCTCCCCGACGGTGCGGTGTCGGTTGCGGTGGCCCGATGACGCCGGGAGGTGAGACCGTGTCCCCTCTCAACATCGCCGAGTGGCGGGAGTTTCCCCTCCGGTCAGCACTGGCCTCCTCGCTGGGGATGAG
>DRKF01000105.1 GCA_011051915.1 Acidimicrobiales bacterium
GCAACCGGGCCGTCACCACGGTGCAGAGGGTTCCCCTGGCCCCGATCATCAACGGCCCGCGCGACACCTGGGCGATCATGGACCGGATCGGCATGTGGACCCTGATCGCGGTGATCGGGATCATCATCGTCCTGGGCGAGCTGATCTTCCACTACTGGCCCCTCTGGCCGGTATCGCCAGGAATACAGCTCTGGTGAACCTGCCCACCCGAGTTATCTGACTTCCAGCGGCCCCGGCCTCAGGCCGGGGCCGCGGCGCGTCTCCCAGGCTGTCCTGCACCGCCTCGATACAACCCGTCCGGATGGCAGCGCTCAACCCCGCAGCGAAGCCCCCAGGCTGCCCTGCACCGCCTCGATACAACGAGCCCGGACAGCGGCGCTCAACCCCGCAGCGAAGCCCCCAGGCTGTCCTGCACCGCCTCGATACAACGATTCCGGATGGCAGCCACGTCCTCGTCGGTGAGGGTGCGGTCGGGGGCCTGCAGACGCAGGGAGTAGGCCAGGCTGCGGCTTCCCGCCGCCACTCCCTCCCCCCGGTAGACGTCGAAGAGGGCCAGACGGGCCAGTTCGGGACCGGCGGCCTGCCTCAGTACCTCCTCCACCTCCGATGCCTGATGACGGTCGGAGACCACGAACGCCAGATCGATGTCGCTGGAGGGATAGACGCTGACCGGCCGGTACCGATGGGCACCGTGCTCCGAGCGCAGGAATGCCCCGAGATCGATCTCGAGCCACGCCACCCGTTCGGAGATACCCCAGGCCTCCAGCACTCCGGGGTCCACCTCTCCCACCACCCCCACGGTCGACTCCCCCACCGACACCACCGCTCCACGCGTCGGGTGCAGACCGGGAAGATCGTCCTGATTGCGCAGCGAGGCCCCGGCCACGTCGAATGCCGCCACCAGCAGATCCCAGTACTCCTTGGCCGACGGCGCCTCCCTTCCGGCCAGGGCGACCGCCAGGTGCTCGGTCTCGGTGGGAACGATCTCGCCCGGAACGGGAGGAGCGAACACGGTACCGATCTCGAAGAACTCGACCCCGAGGCTGCGATGGGACTCGTTGTAGGCGATAGCGTTCAACAGTCCCGGGAGCAGAGAGGGCCGCAGTACGGACTCCTCCGCAGCCAGCGGATTGGCCAGGGTCACGGGGTTCTCGATCTCCAACCCGGCCCTCGATACATCCTCGGGGGCGAGGAAGGGCAGGGGCATGGCCTCGGTGAGACCGGCGCCGACCAGGAGCCGCCGGGCCCTCCGGCGGTCCTGCTGATGCTCGGTGAGGTGCCCGGCCACCGGTGAGCGAGGCACCGTCGTGTCGATCCGGTCGTAGCCGTGATGTCTTGCGATCTCCTCGATGACGTCGATCTCGGTCGTGGTGTCAGGCCGGAACGAGGGCACCACCGCCACGAGAGCCTCGGAGGAGGAGTCCGACTCGAACTCGAAACCGATCGGCTCGAGAAGGCCCCGGATCCGATCGGCGTCGAGGTCGACTCCGAGCATGGAGTTCACGCGGTCGACCCTCACGGTCACCCGGGGGCGCTCCGGGATCACCCCGAACACGTCGAGGTGACCCTTCACGACGGTCGCCCCCATCCCCGACATGAGATGACAGAACCGGTCGGTGGCCAGATCGTTGATCGCCCAGTCGGTACCGCGTTCGAACCGGGCCGATGCCTCGCTGCGCAACCCGAGTCGGGCCGATGTCTCCGCTATGGCCCTCTGATTCCACCAGGCGGCCTCCAGCAGCACATCGGTGGTGGCGGGGCCGATCTCGGTACTGGCCCCACCCATCACCCCGGCGATCCCGATCGGAGTGTCGGTGGCGTCGACTATCACCCCGTCGGTGGGGCTGAGCACACGCTCCACGTCGTCGAGGGTCACGATTCTCTCGCCCTCGTGGGCCCACCTGACTCCGAGATGGCCTTCGGGCACCCGGTTGAGGTCGTAGGTGTGGTTCGGGATACCCAGTTCCAGCATCACGTAGTTGGAGACGTCGACCACACTGTTGATCGGCCTCATCCCACACAGTGACAACCGGGTCTGCATCCAGGTGGGCGAACTCCCGACCGTCACGTTCCTCAGCACCCGGGCCACGAAGCGGCCGCACAGCTCGGGGGCGGCGATGGTGACCGACGCCAGATCCGAGACCGATTCCCCGGTCTCGGGGACCACCCATCGGGGGAGCGAGAACGGCACGCCCAGATGGGCCGCCAGGTCGCGGGCCACCCCGATCACCGACATGGCGTCGGGGCGGTTGGGGTTGATCTCGAGATCCCAGAGCACCTCGTCGGCCAGACCCAGGGCCTCCGCCAGGCGTGCACCGGGGGTGAGACCCTCCGGCAGGACCATGATGCCGGCGGCGTCGGATCCGAGTCCGATCTCGGCTGCCGAGCACAACATTCCGTTGGACCACTCACCCCTCATCTTTCTCCGGGCGATCTCCATGCCGTTGGGCATGGTGGTTCCGAGGGTCGCCAGGGGCACGAGGTCACCCACCGACATGTTGAACGCCCCGCAGCAGATCTGAAGGGGTTCACCGTCACCGGTGTCGACGTCGACCAGTTGTATGCGGTCGGCGGAGGGGTGTGACCTCAGGTCCAGCACCCGGGCCACCACGAGACCGTCCATGAAGTCGAATGTCTCCATCGACTCCACCGCCATGCCGAGGGAGGACATGGCCTCACCCAGCTCGGTGGGATCGCCCTCGATGGGAGCGAACTCC
>DRKF01000106.1 GCA_011051915.1 Acidimicrobiales bacterium
ATCGTCACCGAACCGACTCTCCAACCCGACGGGACGATGTCCCCCGGAGGGGAGAACATCCGCTACACCCTCTACGGAGACGTCACCGGCGCCGAGATCATCCGCAACCACCGCAACACCCGCTCCGAACTGTTCCCCGAAGCCAACCGCACAGCCTTCTACGAACAGAACTACTACGACCAATACGACCTGCGCGCAAAAGGGCTAGGAGTGCCAGGTTGGATCGCGGACAACTGGACCAATATCGTAGCTGGCGCCGTCTGCATCGGGGCGAGTCTTGGAACTTGTGCAGCTGCGGTCGGAGGGGCCTTCCTTGTTCGAACTGCAGTCCGAGATGGACCTGGGAACGCGGTGCAGCCTTGGAAATGGTCCAAGGAAACTTGGACGGACCTAGGAGTGACAGGGACACTCTTTGCGGCTGGAACCCTTGTGACTGCTCCTGTATCGATGGCGGCGGGCGAGTCTTCAGCCATAGGAACAGCAGTGCCTCGAATTGGCCAGGGCTCAGTGCTGATAGCAGACTCGTTCGTTTACGTGACGACTACCGGTACAATTGTACCAGCCTGTACGGTGTACGACGGGAAGGCGAACGGTGTCTGTGGATAGTGCCAAGTTTCGGGCGAACGGGCTCTCGACAACTCTTGCGTCACTAGGGGGAATTGCCCTTAGCTTGGCTCTATTCTGGCAGGTTACTTCGGCCCTCAGAAGACACGAAATCAAGATTTCCTCCTCAGGCGATGTCAGCGGGGTGTTGCTCTTCACCTTGTTGGGTATAGCTGGCATTATCGCATCGGTCCGCATCAATTACTGCGGGGTGTTCTTTGAGGAGGACCGGCTCACGACACGAGAAATAGCCCGGACGCGTCAGTTCGCCAGGGCCGAAGTTGCCTGTGGAGAGATCATCCAACAGATTGGATTCCTGCGCCCAGATCTCCTGCTGAAGATACAACTGACTCGAGGCAGAACCGTCAAGGTGCATCTGTATGGCCCGTATACAATCTGGAGAAGGCGCAGCGAGGAGATTGCCACATTTCTCAACGAATGGGCCGAATCAAAGGACCGCGCACCCGACTCTGAAGGATCCGCGGTAGAGCGGTTCCTTCACAACCAGCCAATCAACCCTTCGAGTCAGAATGAGGGGTCCTGAGTTCAGAATTCGAAACCAGGAACACGACCTCCAATTGTGGGTGCCGCTGAAGCCAGCTGAGAATCCAAGACCGCGGCCGTGGCGGGACATCGCGTTGAGGTTATGAGCAGTGTGGTCAGCCTTGTGCGAGGGAACCTGGGAATCCGACCCTAGACCTACTGGGTAGTATCGGTCTCGCCAGCTTGGAACTGTTCCTGGGCTTGGCAGGAAACGGATGGTCCGAAAGGACCCAGACGGCCGCTTGATGATCGGACACTGGCGGTGGCCAGGTCCCGTGCCTACACCCTCGATACGGAGCCGAGTCGGGTTGGGTGGGGGTGGTGCTGGCCGCCGGTTGGTCTACTAGGTTCGATTCGTGACCGGTTCGCAGATCAGGGATGGGGTATTCAGCAATGCCAGATGAGATTCGTAGCTTCAATTTGCAGGTGATCGGCTTGACCACCGGTGGCAGCGCCGCCGGCGTGCTCGGGGGGCTGGTCGACGATCTGTTGGAGTTCGAGGTTCCAGCTGCTGTTGTGGAAAGTGTCGAACCGCGGTTGCGTGAGGACCTCATCGAGATGTTTCTGTACCCCCCCGGTAGAGACCGATCGTTTCGCCCCACCCACCGTGACAAACTGCTCGCAGCGGTGGACAAAGAACTCCAGACAATGACCACGTTCGGGACCGTGGTCAGAGCATGGCGGACCGATTCCCTGACAATCACGGTGCGCCTGAGCGCCACCTGGGATCCCGACCCGGACCCCGATCGGCTCGTCAACGTCAACATCACGTTGGTCGGAGAGGACCCACTGGTGTTCCCTCCCGACCTCATCGAAACGATCCTGGAGTACACCACCCAGTACTGCAACACAGTGGCGGTACGCAACGGCGGCAGCGCCGCAACCTCAACCACATGGAACTACCCTAAACGGCCTCTTTTCTATCTCACGGAGTGGAACCCATACCGCCGGGAGACCCCACCGACGGTGTTCTCCTATGGGTGGATCGAGGTCCTCGCCCCCGAACTCGTGGAACGTCTCGGCGGGCTCGACACCATGTCGCGCGGTTGTCCCGCGCACCGGGTCGTGCCCTATGAGTGCCCCACCGGAACCGGTGCCATCCTCCAGGCCACCCCCCAGCCCTCAGACCTCACCGGGGAAACCCTCCAAACCTGGCGAGACTGGCTCCAAGTACTGTTCCCACCCCTGCGATCCCCCGGACCCGACCGCGACTGCCGCCCCACACCGACATGGATCACCCAACAAGACCTCGAACTGTGCCCCTCGTGGCAACCCGGCTGGCTTCCCACCTGGGAACGCTGAACCCCCGACCGCACCCACCGCTACCAACAGGAGCCCGCCCGTGAGTTCAGGAAACGAACACGTCATCGTGTGGGACCGAACCCCCGCCCAGGTGACCGACGCCACCAACCGCAGCGGACTCGTCTCCCCCTTCGAGGGTGGAACCGTGTTCTACCCCGCCGATGAGTTCTCCACCCCACCGGGAACCATCGCCGCTGAGCTGTCCAACACTCTCGACACCCAAACCATGTGGGCAGGAACCTTCGACGACGACATCGTCTCGCTCATGCTGTACCGCCACGGCGAACCCCGAGGCGAGATCACCATCCCCGACCCCGCCGACTACTACGAACTCGACCCCCAAGAAATCGAACTACTCGCCGAACTCGGTGAACAAGCCGGGGTACCCAACCAGGAGAACTCCACCCCCCAACAATTCCTCACCGCCGCCGGGATCACCCCCGACCCCGCCACCAGCGAACTCCTCACCGAGCTCGACGACAACAACTTCGCCCTGGACAACCAACGAATCCTCTACCAGGCCCTCCACCTCCCAGACTTCCCCATCGGATGGGGACACGGAGCCCTCACCCACACCCCCCAGCACTACCAAGGCCCCCCCCCCCAACCCACCAACACCTGAACCCCCCAACGACAACCCCACCACCGCCGTGGCACGAGTGTTTCGTCAGCGGGCCCCGAGCCGGCCAGTGCCGGCAAGGACCCGACGGGCCCGATGACGCGGCCACACCCGAAGAAGAAGCCCTCACCGTCAAGATCATCACCGAACCGACTCTCCAACCCGACGGGACGATGTCCCCCGGAGGCGAGAACATCCGCTACACCCTCTACGGAGACGTCACCGGCGCCGAGATCATCCGCAATCACCGCTCCGAGCTGTTCCCCGAAGCCAGCCGCACAGCCTTCTCCTCACAAAACCACTACGACCAATACGACCTACGATCCGACCCTCTTTCGATATTCTCACCGATAGAAACCGCCTGGGAGCATCGGGCGGACGCCGCCACTGGACTTACGATCTTCGGAATAGGAACATGCATTCTCGCCTCCGCTGGTGCTTGCGCCGCCGTAGGTGGTGTGGTCGTCTACTCCAATACAGCCATTGGTGGTTCGCTAGTTATCGAGGGTGTAGCCACGGGTGACACTGAGAACACACTTTCAGATACGTTTACGCTCTTGGGAGCAGGCTCGGGTAAAGCAGCCTCGATCGGTGCCGGGCGGTTGGTCCTGGGCGGCCACGGAACCCAGGAAACAGCACGAGCATTGGAAGCAATGCCGTGGCCTTGGTTCGGAATGGTATCTTGATCTTGCTCCTCGTCTGGCCCTCCCCCACATCCGAGAATAGAAGGATGGACTACTGTCAGTGAACTCACCCAAGAGCACATGGATAGAAGTCGAGCAAGTCCCGCTCCGTAGAGCTGCAGTGCTCAGGCTAAGGTATTTCCGACCGCGGCAAGGTATTCTAGCTTCATTGTCTCTACCAGTACTCTTCTTGGTGCTACTGGTTCGCAGCCAGAACTACACTTTGGTCCACTTTCTCATCATATTTGCTGTCTCCGCCGTGGGTGTTGTCGTAGCGATTGTTGTAGTCGGTGACAAGCTGGAACGAGAAGGTTTCAAGGAATGCCGCGGCAACTACGTACGTCTACTGGTACGCACTGACAGCGAAGAATTCTGGACGGATCCTCCCTACGCCTACATGTGCCTCGGACCGGGCCGACACGAGCTAGTAGATGCGCCGGCTAGCGGAACCGACCAGGCGACGCCACTCGACCGCAAGCTAGCTGTGCAGGTCTGGGGTCCGCGAAAGACGGTAGTGGGAGTGCGAGGAGTAGACGGACATTGGCTGCCGGCCCGACGCGTGAAGTACGTCTAGCCTCGATCTTGCGTAGTGAGTGTGGTGAGCGCTCGCGAAAGCCCTCCTGACCTGGGAAGATGTAGTCGCTGAACTCATCTTCGAATCCCAGAATCAGGAGGAGTTTCCCTGTGAACACTACCAAGCTGGCGACTGGAGTTCCCCCCGTTGGCCGACATCGCGTCGGTCGCTCGTGAGGGACTGTTGGCTTTGTCGGTGACGGCAGGGTTGGCGGTGTTGGGCGAGATGATGGAGGCCGAGCGCACGATGTTGTGCGGGCCGGTGCATGCGAAGGAACCGGGCCGCACATATGTCCGGGGTGGGTCGACACCGACGTCGGTGGTGTTGGGGGCCGCAAGGTGCCGATCCGTCGTCTCCGAGTGGCTGCGGTGGACGGTTCGGCTGAGCCGGCCTTGGAGACGTTGGAGGCGGCGGCTTGTGGGGATCTGCTGATCCAGGTGGCGATGGAGCGGATGTTGGCGGGGGTCTCGACCCGCAAGTACACCCGGATGAACGAACCGGTGGGCCACGAGGTCGCCGAGGCGGCTACGTCGGAGTCGAAGAGTTCGGTGTCGCGCCGGTTCGTTTCTGGAACCAGGAAGGCCCTGACCGAGCTGTTGGCCCGGGACCTTTCTGAGCTGGAGGTGGCGGTGTTGATGGTCGACGGTGTCGACTTCGCCTCAGAGACCTGTGTGGTGGCGATGGTGATCACCACCGATGGCACCAAGGTGCCGGTCGGGTTGCGTCACGGCGACACCGAGAACTCTGAGCTGGTCACCGCGATGCTGGCTGATCTCGTGGCCCGGGGGCTGGACTACTCCGGGGGCGTGTTGGTGGTGATCGACGGGGCCAAAGCACTGGCCACCGCGGTGAAGGCCACCTTCGGGAAGTACGCGGTGATCGCCCGGTGTCAGATCCACAAGCAGCGCAATGTCGAGGGCCACCTCCCAAAGATGGAGCGGGACCGGGTACGTCGGCGTCTGGGCGAGGCGTTCAACCATCCCGACTGTGACCAGGGTCTGGCCAACGCCCGGCGTCTCGCGTCTGAGCTCGACAAGACCTACCCTGATGCGGCCGGCTCGATCCGTGAGGGGCTCCCCGAGATGTTTACCGTCCGGCGTCTGGGTGTCACCGGCACACTGCTCCGCACGTTGATGTCAACGAACCCGATCGAGTCGATGATCTCGATCGGGCGTGACACCACCGGAAACGTCAAACGGTGGCGGAAC
>DRKF01000107.1 GCA_011051915.1 Acidimicrobiales bacterium
CCCGGGTTGCTACCCGACCATTGAACACTCCACCGACGACGTGGATGTGCCGATAGAAGTCCATGCGCGTGTGGCGGAATGGTGTGATGTTCGCGGGGGCTCTCGCGTTCGCCGTTCTCATCGCCGTCGTCGCCGGTGCCTTCACCGCCCCCGGCGCCGGGGCCCAGATCTCGGAATCGGGGGATTCGAGTGTCGACGGCAGCGGGAGACTCGTGGACAGCGCCGTCGATACCAGCGGGAGCCCGGGGGATTCGAGTGTCGACGGCAGCGGGAGACTCGTGGATCCGACGCCGAGGGAGCTGTTGACGGAGGCCCGGGTGGCGCTGCTGGCGGAGACATCGACCCTGCTGGACCTGGGGGCCTTCGAACAGCCGACCGGACCGGTGCTCAACTACATAGGGCGGAACCTGACGTTCGTCGAGGGTGATCGGGCCGCCAAGGTCGAGGCACTCAGGGAGATCGAACGGTTCGGCGAACTCCTCATAGGCGACTTCTGGACCCAGGGCATCGAGACGGACGAGACCCTGGACCTCGTCATGCTCCGTCTGCTGCCCGAGGACTACTCCGGGCTGATGGTGGGAACCATCTACCTGGATCCCCGGGACTACGAGCGGGCTCTGGCCGATCTGTTCCTCGCCGACGGTCGGAGGTTCGTCGGACCGATCGACCGTCCCCGGCTGATCGGGGTGATCGGGGACTACATAGACGCATTCGACCTACGGGGAGCGGCGCTGTCCGAGCAGCTGGACGTGTCGGGCTCGGAGTTCCTGGCAGACCTGGACGGGGTGGTACCCGATCCGGACCGGACGACCGATTCGACGGTGGCGGCGCCCCCCTCCACCGGCGGTGTCGACTCCCGGGGGACCCAGGTGCCGCCCCGTGACCCGGCGGCGGACCCAGTGGACCCGGTGGCCCCGGCCGACTCCGTGGGCCCCGAACTCCCCCTGAATCCCGAGAACGCCGAGGGCGGGGGGTTCCCCCTGGCGGCCCTGGGTGTCGGCGGGGTGGTGGTCATGGCCCTGCTGGCCCTGATGCTGTTCGCCCGCCACCGACGACGGGTCACCGGGCCGGCCGGGGCCCACGGTCCGAGCGTCGGTCATCTCCTGGGATTGAGCCGGCGCCTGGCCGGAGCCCGTGACATCGCCACGGTGGAGAGGGTGGCGGTTGAGCAGACGCTCGAACTGGTGGACGCGGACGTGTGTGCCGTGGTGCACCAGGGCGAAGGGGGGTTGTCGCTGGGGACGGCGAGCCGTGCGGACCTGATCCACGCCGACGGCCTGGTGGCGGGGTCCCTCGTGTCGGTGGTCGAGTCCGGTGTCGCCCTGAACACGGTCAGCCGTTCCGAACCGTTCCTGGTCTTCGCCCCCGCAGCGGTCATGGCCGCACCGCTGATCTCCGCCGGCCAGGTGAAGGGGGTCCTGGTCGTGGTCCGGAACGGGGATCAGGCCTTCACCGGAAGTGAGTTCTCGACCCTCTCGGCCATAGCGCCGATGGTCGCCACCGCCGCCACCGCGGCGCAGGACTACGGCTCGATGGTGGAGCTGGCGATGATCGACCCCCTGACCTCCCTCGCCAACCGTAGGAAGCTGGAGGCCGACCTGGCGCAGGTGGAACGACGTCGGACCTCCGACGGGCCGGTGGCCTTCGCCATGGTCGACGTCGATCACTTCAAGCTGTTCAACGACACATTCGGCCACGCCGCCGGTGACGAGGTTCTCAGGCGGGTGGCGGCAGTGATCTCGGGGATGGTGCGGGACAGCGATGTCGTCTACCGCTACGGCGGTGAGGAGTTCTCCATCCTGCTGCCCGGGGCCAGCGCCGAGGAGGCCCGCATCGTGGCCGAGAGAGTCAGGGTGGCCGTCGAGAGGCTCGATGTTCCCGGTGGCCGGGTGACGGTCTCGGTGGGTGTCGCCGACGCCGTCGGGGGTCTGGAGGACCTCGCCGTTCGGGCCGATAGCGCCCTCTACGCCGCCAAGCAGGCGGGCCGCAACCGGGTCCACCTGGCCCAGCCGGACCGCTGAGGAGTCGCGGAGGCGGGCTCGGAGGCCGAAGTCGGTTCCCTGGGCGAGAGTCGGGCTCAGAGCCCGAAGTCGATTCCCTGGGCGAGAGGCAGGTCGCTGGAGTAGTTGACGGTGTTGGTCTGGCGCCTCATATACGCCTTCCACGCGTCGGAGCCCGATTCGCGACCTCCACCGGTGTCCTTCTCCCCACCGAACGCTCCTCCGATCTCGGCTCCCGAAGTTCCGATGTTCACGTTGGCGATCCCACAATCGGATCCCCGGGCGGAGAGGAACCTCTCGGTCTCCCTCACGCTGTCGCTGAAGATGGCACTGGAGAGGCCCTGGGTCACGCCGTTGTTGAGCGCCACGGCCTCATCCAGCTCCCGGTAGCGCAGCAGGTACAGGATGGGAGCGAAGGTCTCCTCCCGCACGATCTCGGTCTGGGAGTCCATGGCGATGATCGTGGGCTCGACGAATCCCGGTCCGAGGTCGGGTCGGGGCCGGCCGCCGGTGAGCACCCGACCGCCGTCGGCGGTGGCCCGGGATATGGCCTCGGTCATCCTCGCCACGGCGGCGGGGGAGGACAGGGGACCCATGAGGGTGCCCTCCGCGAGGGGGTCGCCGATCCTCACCTGGGCGTAGGCGTCGACGAGCAGTTCCTCGAGACGGTCGGCCACGTCCTCGTGCACGATCACCCGTCGGGTGGTGGTGCAGCGCTGACCCGCGGTGCCCACGGCCCCGAACACCACCGCCCGGACCACCAGGGACAGGTCGGCTCTGGGGGTGACCACGATGGCGTTGTTGCCGCCGAGTTCGAGCAGGCTGCGTCCCAGTCGGGCCGCCACCCCGGCGGCCACCTTGCGCCCGGTGGCGATCGAACCGGTGAAGCTGACGAGCGGCAGGCGGGGATCCTCGACCATCCTCCGACCCACGGTGTCGCCGGTGCCGACGGCCAGATTGAACACTCCGCTGAGGTCGTGATCGGCCATGACCTCGTTGGCGATGTGCTGGACCGCCACCGCCGTCAGGGGGGTGACCTCCGAGGGCTTCCACACCATCGTGTCCCCGGCCACGGCGGCGATCGCCGCGTTCCAGGCCCACACGGCCACCGGGAAGTTGAAAGCGGTGATGATCCCGATGGTGCCCAGAGGATGCCACTGTTCGAACATGCGGTGGGAGGGCCGCTCGGAGGCCATGGTCAGGCCGTAGAGCTGGCGGGAGAGCCCCACTGCGAAATCGCAGATGTCGATCATCTCCCTCACCTCGCCGATTCCCTCGGCTCGGATCTTGCCCATCTCCGCCGACACCAGTTCGCCCAGGGGTTCCTCGCAGCGGCGCAGGGCCTCCCCCAGATCCCGGATCACGGATCCCCTGACGGGTGCGGGGGTGACCGCCCACTCCCGCTGGGCGGCCATGGCGGTGGTGACCACCCGGTCGTAGTCGGCGGGACCGGCGGGGATCACCCGGCCCAGAACCTCACCCGTCGTCGGGTCCAGGGACTCGATCGGCCGGCCGTCGGGGGCCGCGACCCACTCGCCGGGGCCGGTGCACACACCGGAGTTGTCGTCCTGGAGATTCAGTTTCCGCAGCAGGGGTCGTCTGTCCATGATCAGGTGATGCTGCCACACGCGGGGGGTCGATACGCCCCGCCGCCCCCGTTCCCCGCCTGATCACGGTCCCGGCGGGTGTAGCGTCCGCAGGCGTGTCCGATGCTCGTGCTGCGCACCCCCGAGTGGTGGCCCATCTCCTGACGGGTCGGGAGCCGTCGCTGCGGGTCGAGGCCCTGATCCGGCTGGTCGAACGCCTGGTCGGCGACGGTGACCGAACGCTCATGGTCGAGGAGCTGTCCGGCGAGGACTACACGGTCGACCACGTCGTCGATGCCGCCCTCACCCCACCCTTCCTGACCGATCGTCGAATAGTGGTGGCGCGGGGTCTCGATCGCTTCAAGGCCCCCGAACTGGAGCCTCTGGTCCGATATCTAGGTGACCCCTCACCCACGACCTCGCTGGTGCTGGAGTGGACGGCAGGTCGAGTGCCCAAGGCCCTGGCCGAGGCGTTCAAGGCCGCCGGAGGGGAGAAGGTCGACACCTCCGCCCCCGGTTCGGCCCGGGCCCGCCAGGGATGGTTCGAGGACCGGGTGAGCGAGGCGGACGTGGAACTGGATCCCGGTGCCCGTCGGATGCTCGCCGAGCATCTCGGTGAGGACGTGGGTCGCCTGGCCGGCGTTCTCTCCACCCTCTCGTCGGTCTACGGTCCGGGATCCCGGCTGGGCGTGGCCCAGATCCGTCCCTACCTGGGCGAGGCGGGATCGGCTCCTCCCTGGGACCTCACCGACGCCATTGACGCCGGCCGGCGGGCCGAGGCCCTCGGGGTGCTGGCCCGGATGCTCGACGCCGGGGAGCGACACCCCCTCCAGATACTGGCGTCGTTGGCGAACCACTACGAGAGGATCCTGAGGCTCGACGGGGCGGGGGTGGCCGACGAGAAGGCCGCCGCGGCCCGGCTGGGTCTCAAGGGCTCGACGTTTCCGGCCCGCAAGGCCCTCACCCAGAGCCGGCGTCTCGGACACCAGGGTGTGGCCCGAGCCGTGACCCTGCTCTCGGAGGCCGATCTGGCGGTCAAGGGGCGCAGTGCCCTCGACCCCCGGACGGTGGTGGAGATCCTGGTGGCCCGCCTGGCCGCGGCCCCACGCCGTCGGTGACCGTCAGGCGACGGGCCCGCGGTTCGGGCCGCGATCGATGGTGGGAGGCGGCTCAGCCCTGGGCGGCGTTGATCCGCTTGAGGAGCCGGGCCTTGCGGCGGGCGGCCTGATTGGGGTGGATCACGCCGGCCTGGGCCGCC
>DRKF01000108.1 GCA_011051915.1 Acidimicrobiales bacterium
CGCCCCCACCACCACGAGCAGCAGCACTCCCCCGACCACCGCCCCCACCACCACGACCGACGTGACCGCCCTGGCCGAGGGGTCGGGATGCACCCCCGGCTCGACCACCCTGCCCGACGGTCGGTGGTTCGGACTCGTCGACAGTGCCGACGCCACCTCGGTGAGCTTCGACCTGGCCTGTTGGTTCACCGGTGATCCTGCCGCGGTCGCCGCGGCCCAGGATGGGGAGGAGTCCCCGCCCCCGAACGACTACTACATACGCAACACCAATCCGATGCTGAGGAACGTGCCCGTGGCCGCCCTGGCCGAGGTGGCCTGGATGCCGAACCCCGGGGATCCGTCCACCGTCGAGGTGGTCGGCTATCCCGAGTGGCTGGCCAACCGCTCGGCGAGAAGCTTCCAGCCCCCCGTGTGGTTGAACATCGAGGGAGGGGAGATCATCTCCATAGAGGAGCAGTACATCCCCTGACCCGCATGCGGGGGCTCCCGGAACGAGGGAGGAGCGCCATCCACCAATGAGTGACACCGAAGGTGTCGCGAACTCGTGATGCAAACACAGCCGACCGGCGCCTGTTCGGGGCCCCCCAGGGCCGAGAAGTCGGCCCGGGCAGAAACACAGCGTCGCGAACTCGTGGCGCAAACACCGCCCCCGGGTACGAGGGAGGCCACGCCGACCGAGGGAGGAGCGCCATCCACGCATGAGTGACACCGAAGGTGTCGCGAACTCGTGATGCAAACACAGCCGACCGGCGTCTGTTCGAGGCCCCCCAGGGCCGAGAAGTCGGCCCGGGCAGAAACACAGCCCCGGTGGGGCAGGGGCCCCCACCCTGGGGAGGAGGGCCGACCGGCGTCTGTTCGAGGCCCCCCAGGGCCGAGAAGTCGGCCCGGGCAGAAACACAGCCGACCGGCGCCTGTTCGAGGCCCCCCAGGGCCGAGAAGTCGGCCCGGGCAGAAACACTGTCCCACCCCTTCCGTATGGTCGCTTGGCGCTCACTTCCCCAGGAGTTCCGCTTGAGACTGCGCTTCCTCCATGCCGCCGATCTCCATCTGGACACCCCGTTTCGGGGTCTGGCCCGCCATGAGCCCGATCTGGCCGGTGTTCTGCGCGACGCCTCACTCGACGCCTTCGACACCCTGGTGGACACAGCCCTTCGCGAGAAGGTCACGTTCTGCGTGTTCGCCGGCGACATCTACGACGGTGTCAGTCGCGGTGTCCGGGCCCAGTTGCGCTTTCGGGACGGCCTGGCCCGGCTGAGCCAGGCGGGAGTCGCCAGTTTCGTGGTCCACGGAAACCACGACCCCACGGACGGCTGGTCCTCGATCGACTCATGGCCCGACCTCGTGCACCATTTCGGCCCGCACCGGGTCGGTTCCCGGCCGGTGGTCTGCGACGGACGTACCGTCGCCACCGTCAGTGGAATCAGTTTCGCCACCCGCCACGAGGACCGGAACCTGGCGGCGATGTTCCCTCCCGTCGAAGGGCCGGGGCTCCACGTCGCCCTGTTGCACACCCATCTGCGAGGAGTGGCAGGCGGCTCCGACCACGGACGCTACGCCGCCGCCGGGCCTGACGACCTGACAAACGCCGGCTACCACTACTGGGCCCTGGGCCACATCCACACCCGTTCGACGATTCCCCTCGGTGCCGGGACCATGGCCGTGTACCCGGGAAATCTCCAGGGTCGGGGCTTCCGATCCTCCGAGACGGGCCCCAAGGGGGTGGTGATCGTCGAGTTCGACCCCGACGCCCCTCAACAGCTCAGGCCCGGGGATGTCTCCTTTCGGGCCTGCGACCGGGTTCGATTCGAGACCGTCACCCTCGACTGCGGGGGATCGGAGGGCGTCACCATGGACCTTCTGGCCGATCGCCTCACCGAGGCGGCCGCCCGCTCCCCCGAGGACCGACTGAGGATCATCAGGGGCACCGTAGTTGGCGGCGGGCCGGTCCACGATCTCCTGGCCCCGCCGGGACGGCTAGAAGAGTTGACCGAGGCCCTGCGCGACCGAGCCCGGCGGGCGGCCGATCACCTCCACTGGGACCGGGTCGAGGACCTCACGGCGGCCGGTATCGACATCGCCGCCCTGCGCGAGGGTGACGACATCGTCTCCGATCTCGTGTCGATGGTCGATCATCGGGTGGCCTCCCCCGATCCCATCGCCGGTCTCCCGCTGCCGGAGCCTCCACCCTCGCTGCGGGCCCTGAAACCGGCCGGCGAAGCCGCTGCCGATCGCGATCTGATCATCACCGCCCGCGACCTGGCCCTGGAGATCCTCCTGGACCGGTTCCGGTGAGAGTCTCCGGGATCCATGTGACCGGCTTCGGCCGGATCGACGGGACGGAGCTGTCGGGCCTGGACCATCCCCTGGTGGTGATCGAGGGCCCCAACGGATCGGGTAAGACCTCGCTGATGGAGTTCGTGACCGGGGTGCTCACCGGATTCCCCCGTGGCAACACCAGGAGGCGGAAGTACCCACCCGCCGGGACGACGCGCCACGGCGGTTCCCTGCTCGTGAACGTGGACTCCCGGCCTGTCGTCATCTCCCGCCATCTTCCCGAGAACGAGCCGGAGATCACAGGCGATCCTCGAGCGGTCGAGGAGGTCGCGAGAGCCCTGGCGGGTCTGAGCGCCTCCTTCTACCGGGGGCTCCTGGCCTTCGACGTCGACGCGCTCAACCGCCTGGAGCTGATGTCCGACCGGGAGATCAACGATCTCGTGTACGGGGCCGGGTCCTCGGGTTCGGGGGTTTCTCCCCGCCGCGCCATGGAGTTGCTCCGGGCCCGGGCCTCCGAAGTGTACCTCCCCCGGGGCAGGCGGCCGGTCCTGAACCAACGGATCGAGGAGCTGGACTCGGCCCGAGCCGAGCTGCGCCGCTGTCTGGATCGTGTTGGTGACACCACTCGCCTGCGGTCCGGGATCGGAACCCTCCAAGCCGAGTTGGACTCCCTGAAGACCTCCAGGACTCAGCTTCACCATGAACTCTGGCGGCTGGAGACCGCCCTCAGTCTGTGGACCGGCCATGTCCGGGCCGGGCGCCACAGGGATGCCCTCGCCCGCATCCACGCCAAGGTCCCAGGCGACGTGCTGCTCCGGGTCGAGGAGCGAAGGTCGTCCATCGATACCGTGCTGGCCGAGATCCCATCACCCGCCGGGACCGATGGGCGAGTGGCCGAGATCACCTCTCGACTGGTCCGACTGCAGGCCCAGGCGGCCGAGGCCCAGGGCCTGCTCGGTGAGGAGTGGACCGTCGAACGAATCAGGAGCACTCTCGTTCCCGTGGCTGAGGCGGCCGAGGGCGAGGCCAGGTGGGCAATGGTGACCGCGGCCGCCACGGAACTCGAACGGTTCCGGGAAAGGGGATCGGTGGCGCGATCCCGTCTGGCCGGCGCCGAGGCCACCCTCCGCCAGGTTCGCCTCGAGGCCTCGAGCCGCGGCTGGGACCCCCGCTCCGATCCCCGAGTCCTCCGACAGAAAGCCATGGCCGTACGGGCGGCCGGGGACGAGCTCACGAACATCGAGCGGGTACTCGCCTCGGGGAGATCGACCCGGTCGGGGGACGCTCCATCGACTCCCGCAGGTCGACTCCGGTACGCGGCGGCCACCGCCGTGGCCGCCGCCGGGTCGCTGGGCGGAGGCTGGATGATCGCATCGGGACAGCCTGGACCCGCTCTCGGACTACTGGCGCTCACCGTCCTGCTCGCGCTGCTGCTGGGCCCGCTCTCCCGGCCGCCTGCCGCCGGGCTCGGTTCCGACCAGGCCCCGCTGAGGGAGCGTCACCACGAGATCACCTCCGGACTGCTGACCGACGCCAGGTGGTTGGGCTTCGAACCCCCCTCGGATCCGGAAGAGGGTGCGTCCAGCCCCGAAGCGCTCACCACCCTGCCCGTGGCGGCCATGGTCGCCCACGCCGACCGCATGGAGACAACAGCCACCGCGGTGACTGTGGCCGGCGGCGAAGTGGCCGAAGCCCGCGCCCGGGTGGAGTCCGCCGACCGGGAGGAGGCCATGGCCCTCAGCCGGCACCGCCGGGCCCTGGACGAATGGCGAGCCTGGGCCCATCGCCTCGGACTACCCGCCGACCTGAGCGGTCCGACCTTGACGACCTTGCTGACCCGCCTCACCGAGGCCCGCCGACTGGATCTCGAAGCCGAGGCCGTCAGAGGAGAGCTGGAGGCTCTCCGACAGCGACGGGATGCACTCACCGCGAAACTGGCCGATCTTCATCGGGAACTCTCGACCGGAGCGACATCGGTCGTCGCTCATCCTCCGGGTGAGCTCATCCGGGAGCTGGAAGAGCTGCTCCGTCTGAGCAAGGAGGCCCGGGACCTCACCTCGCGACTGGACGAGTGGGACCAGCGGGTTCGGGAGCAGGCCGGTGAGCGACTCACAGAGGTGATCGCCACCCTCGGGGAGAACGATCCCGGCCGGTGGCGGGAACGGAGGGAGACCGTGGCTGTCGACATCGCCGAGGTGGAGGATGAGATCGAACGCCTGGTGGGCGAACTCCGATCCACTCGTGACGAACTGGATCGCCTCGAGAGCTCAGCGGAGGTAGCCGAGAAGACCCAGAAGGTGGCGACTCTCGAGGACACGGCACTGGAGCTGTGGAACGGGTACCGGGCCCTCAGGGCGGCAGCGGAACTGGTGGAGCAGACCCTTCGTCAACACGAGGCCCGCCGCCAGCCCGAAGTGGTCCGCTCCGCCTCGGAGATCTTCTCCCGGGTGACCGACGGCACCTACACCGACCTGATCGTCACGGAGGGCTCCGTGCATGTGATCGACGGCACGGGCGCGAAGGTCTCTCCCTCCGCCCTGAGCCGGGGAACTGTCGAGCAGCTCTACATGAGCCTCCGACTCGCTCTCATCGAGACCTTCAGCCGTCGCCACCCGGTGCCGGTGGTGCTCGACGAGGTGCTGGTCGACTTCGACCCCCAGCGCACCGCGGCCATGGTCGGCGAGATCGTCCACCTGTCCGAGGTGACCCAGGTGATCGTATTCACCTGTCATCCGTCCACCGCCGACGAACTCCAGCGGTTGGCGCCCGGGGTTCGCCGGCTGAAACTGGGCGACCCCGACCGTCGACGGGCTCAGTCTCCCTCTTCCTCGCCGCCGTCCCCGCCATCGCCGCCCTCGACCTCATAGGAATAGGAGGCATTCGGCTGTCCGTTGTCGAAGGTGATCACAACATCGGTCTTGGCGGTGGCGGACTCGAACTCGACCTGGATCTCGGTGGCACTCTGTCCCTCGATCTTGGATGTGTACCCGGCCGCGGGATCGACCGAAATCAGCGCCATGCCGCCCGAGTCCCACGACACCGTCACCGACCCTCCCGACGCCGCGGTGAAGGTCCGCTGATGGGTGTCGTCGACAGTGGTCGTGGTCGGCGGAATCGTCGTGGACGTGGTGGAGGTCGAAGATCCGGGCCCGGTGGTGGTACTTCCAGGTGAGGTGGTGGACGTGGACGTCGCTGTTGTGGGAGTCGACGTCCCCGGGGCAGGATCACTCCCGGTTCCGGGGGGCGTCCCGCCTCCCGCCGCCGTCGTGGTGGACCCGACAACTGAGGTGGTGGACCCGCCGTCGCCCAACTCGCCCTCACCGGACACCCCGGTGTCGGGGTTCGACCCGGCGTCGGGACCGGGAACGGTGGCCGGTGAGGTCCCCGATGTGGCGGTGCCGAGTTCCCCGGTCACGTTCGTGGTCGACGATGTCAGGGAGGGTGCGGGGGATCCGATGTCGGGAACGGTGGCGGTCACGACCTCCGTCCCGCCGCCGGTCCCGCCCGATCCCCGCAACATCCCGAAACCGACGACCAGGGGCAGAAGCAGAACCACGGCACCCGAGGCCACGGCCAATCGACGCCGCTGACGGGCGCGGCGCAGACCCGGCCGCATCTTCTCCAGTGCGGACAGGGCATCGACGTCGGCCCCTCCCGCCCGGTCCCAGAAATCGTCGTGCAGATTCATAGCGAGCCCTCGCCCTCCAGGAGACCGGCCAGAGCCGAACGTCCCCTGTTCAGATGGAACTTCACCGCCCCGTTGGAGATCTTCATCACCTTCGCCACCTCCCGCACCGACAGGTCGTCCACGTAGTAGAGAGCCATCGCCGCCCTCTGACGCTCCGGGAGCCGAGACAACAGAGCGGTGACGTCACCATCGGCGTCGACTCCGTCCATGGCTCCGTCGAGTGCTCCCTCGGGCTCGGCCACCTTGGCCTCGCGGGCCCGGCGCCGCTCCTCGGCCTTCCGGAGGTCGTTCATGCGGTTGATGGCCACTCGACGCACCCAGGCCTCGGGGGCTGAGTACCGGCGGATCCTCCGCCACCGGGCATAGGCCTTGAGGAACGCCTCCTGGGTGGCATCGGCGGCCATCTCCCGGTTTCCCCCGATCGCGGTCAACGATCTGACGACCCGCGGGTAGTGAGCCAGGAAGAAGGAATCGAAATCCGTGACCCGCCCCGACCTGTCCCGGCTCCCGGCCTTCCTACCCGCCCGCGGCGACAGAGCCCCACCGAACTCGAGGACCTCGATGTCCTCAACGGCGGCCGGCGCGGTCTCATCTCTCGCCCCGGGGCCCGGGGCCTCGGGGGTTTTCATCGGATCACGGTAGTCAGGGGTTGGCTCCGTCAGGAGTAGCTGGGTGGCCACACCCATACCACGACACCGGGGTGCCGCGAGGTTTGGCCATCGAAGACCCGGCGCGGGGAACTCTTCACTGTTCAGAGGATTTCTTCGGAAAGTTCGAGCACCGACCAAACCTGGAGATGTTGCGGAATCGTGTCCACGGTGAATCCACGAAGCAGTTGGGCGGACCCTCAGCCTCACGGAGAACCCGATGAAGAAGATGAACCGGAAGAACGCAATCGCCACAGCGGCCTCACTGACCCTGGTCGTGGCCGCGGCCACGACCTCTGTCGGGCTGAACGTGGCCCGCTCCACCTCCCTGGACAGCCAGCTGGCCTCAGCCCAGAAGGCGGCGGACACAACCCAGACCACAGCCCCGGCACCGGTCCCCGATGCCGACTCGACCCCCACCTCGCCGGCCCCCACCACGGCCGCCGCTGCCCCTCAGGCGGCTCCGGCGCCCGCCCCCCAGGCCATGGGCAGCGGAGCCGTGGTCGAGGTGGTCGACTCCTCCCCCGACACGACAATGCCACCCGTGGTGGTCACGGTCCCGGCGACGACCAACGCCCCCACCACGGCCGCTCCGACCACCGCACCTCCCACCACGGCCCCCACCACCACCGTCGCTCCGACGACCGCAGCCCCGGCCACGACCTATGAGACGGTCTCGGTCGGAGCCGCCGGAGAGGTCGCTGTCGCCATTCACAACGGCAGTGCCCTCGAGTTCTGGGGCGCCTACCCCGCCGGCGGGTACCAGTACCGGGTCGAGGTCGACAGCGCCTCGATGGTCAGGGTCGCCTTCCGGGGCCCCGGCGGCTCCACGACCGTGACTCTCACCCTCTCCAATGGTCAGGTCGTGAGCCAGATCAGCCTCGGTGGCGGTGATGACGACGACGATCGCGGCGAGGACGACGAATCATACGAGCACGAGAACGGTGGGGACGACGACTCCAAGAGCGGATACGAGCAGGGCGACGACGACGGCGGTGAGGACCACAAGTCCGACGACGACCATGACGACCACGAGGACGACGACCGCGAGGACGACGACTGAACCGACATCCACTGACCACGACTTGCGCGGCGGAGAACGGCTCACACCAAGATGACCGACGAAGAGACACAGGAGAGACTGAGGCGCCTGGCCGAGCGACGCTCGGCGGGGGCCTCGGCCTCCCGGCGGAGACCACCGGCCGATTCGGGTAGCACTCCCACACCCCTTCCTCTCGATGACCACCCCGGTGGTGTCGAGGAACTGGGATTGGAGTTCCGTCCGCCCAGACGCACCCGCAAGGCCAGGCGCCGCAGGAACCGCCCCGCCACCGCGGCCAAGGTCCTGGCCACCGGGATCTCGACCGCCGGGTTCATAACCATGACCACCGCCATGGGACCACTGGTGGCGGCCGAGCCGGCCGATGGACTGACGGTGGTCGATCTGCAGACCGTCTCGTCCAACCCGGCCGATGTCCC
>DRKF01000109.1 GCA_011051915.1 Acidimicrobiales bacterium
CGGGTGTCGGCGGCGTCCAACAGGTAGTCGGCCCAGTGGGCGACCTGATCGGGATCCATCGTGCTGGTCATGGCTTCACCTCGCGGCCTCGGTACCTGGACTTCGAGCCCGGGGACGGTGTCGTGGAGATTGTGCTGGTCATGGCTTCACCTCGCGGCCTCGGCGGCCAGCTCGGCCGCTATTTGGATTATCTGGTCTTCCTGGCCACCGACCAGTTTGTTCTCGCCGCAACGCAGCAGGATCTCCGCCCCCGACACGTCGTAGCGTTCGGCCGCCCGGTAGGCGTGCTTGAGGAAGCTGGAGTACACCCCGGCGTAACCCATGATGAGCGACATCCGGTCCAGGACGCATTCGTCGTCCATGACCGGGCGTACCACGTCCTCGGCGGCGTCGATCATGGCCAGCACGTCGAGGCCGGTGCGGATCCCGAGCCGCTCGAACACCGCGGCCATCGCCTCACAGCTGGTGTTGCCCGAACCCGCACCGAACCGGCGGGTGGAACCGTCGGCCTGCACGGCTCCGGCCCTCACCGCCAGAATGGTGTTGGCCAGCGACAACGACAGGTTCTCATGTCCGTGGAATCCGACCTGGGCGTCGTCACCCAACTCGGCCACCACCGCCGCCACCCGGTCGGAGGCGTCCTCGAGGATCATCGCCCCCGCCGAGTCGACCACGTACACACACTGACAACCGGCGTCGGCCATGATGCGGGCCTGTCCGGCCAGGGCTTCGGGCTCCGACGTGTGGGCCATCATCAGGAAACCGACGGTCTCCAGCCCCAGGTCACGGGCCAGACCGAAGTGCTGTTCGCTGATGTCGGCCTCGGTGCAGTGGGTGGCCACCCTCACGATCGAGGCTCCGATGTCGTGGACGGCCTTGATGTCGTCCTTGGTCCCGAGCCCCGGAAGCATCAGACAGGCGATCCGGGCGTTGCGGGCCGTCTCCACGGCGGCGGCGATGAGTTCCCGTTCGTCGACGGCGGAGAAGCCGTAGTTGTATGAGGAACCGCCGAGGCCGTCTCCGTGGGCGACCTCGATCACCGGCATACCGGCGGCGTCCAGCGCACCGACGATGGCGGTCACGTCGGCCACGGTGAATCGGTGCCTCTTGGCGTGGGATCCGTCCCGCAGTGACGTGTCGGTGATCCGCACGTCCAGAGAGTCGGAGAATGGCATCAGCTCTCCCCTTCGGTCTCGCCGGCGGCGGTACCCGCCGCGCTCGCTGTGTCCAGCAGATCACGGGCGATCTGGTCACCGACCCGGGCGGCGGCGGCGGTCATGATGTCGAGGTTTCCCGCGTAGGGAGGGAGGAAGTCCCCCGCTCCCTCCACCTCGAGGAACGTGGCGACCCGGCGCCGGCCGTCGATCACGTCGAACTGGGGCTCGGACCGGAGGTGGTAGCCGGGTACGTATCCCGCCACCTCGGTGACCATCTCCTCGATGGAGGCCGCCACCTTCTCCTCGTCCGCATCGTCGGGCAGGGAGCAGAACACGGTGTCCTTCATCATCAGGGGGGGTTCGGCCGGGTTCAGGATGATGATCGCCTTGCCCCGCTCGGCCCCCCCGACCACCTCGATGGCCTTGGCGGTGGTGCGGGTGAACTCGTCGATGTTCTGACGGGTACCCGGACCGGCCGACGCCGAGGAGACGGTGGCCACGATCTCGGCGTACTCCACCGGTGCCACCCGGTTGACCGCATGCACTATGGGAATGGTGGCCTGCCCCCCGCAGGTGACCATGTTCACGTTCGGCTGTTCGTAGTGCTCGGCCAGGTTGACCGGGGGCACGACGTAGGGGCCTCGGGCGGCCGGGGTGAGGTCGACGGCCTTGATCCCCGCTTCCCGGTAGCGGGGGGCGTTGCGGACGTGCACGTAGGCCGATGTGGCCTCGAAGACGATCTCGGGCAGTTCGGGCCGCGAGAGCAGCCAGTCGACCCCCTCGGCGCTGGCCTCCACCCCCAGGCGGGAGGCCCGGGCCAGACCCTCCGAGGCGGGATCGATTCCGATCATCCAGCGAGGCTCGATGAGGTCGGAGCGCAGCAGCTTGTACAGCAGGTCGGTTCCGATGTTGCCGGACCCGACTATGGCGGCGGTTACCTTGGCCAAAGCGGTTTCCCTTTCGTTCCCCGGGGCCGAACCCGTGGGGTCAGGCGAAGTTGACGGTCACCGGCCCGAGCTGGTCGAACTCGGCCCGGAACGTGTCGCCGGGGGCCACGTCGATGGCCTTGGTGCAGCTTCCCGGCAGGATGATGTGGCCCTCCTCGAGGGTGACCCCGAAGTCGGCCACCTTGTTGGCCAGCCAGGCCACGGCGGTGGCGGGGTTGCCCAGGACGGCACCGGAGGCGCCGGTGGCCACGATCTCACCGTTGCGCCACAGCACCGCCCCGATCGTACGGAGATCGAGTCCCCCGACCGGTGTGGCCTGACCTCCCAGTACCACCGCCCCGGCGCTGGCGTTGTCGGCGATGGTGTCGACGAGTCTGATGTTCCAGTCGGCCACCCGGCTGTCGATGATCTCCAGAGAGGCCGTCACGTAGTCGGTGGCCGCCAGCACGTCGGCGACGGTGCACCCGGGGCCGCGCAGCGGCGCCCCCAGCACGAAGGCCACCTCCACCTCGATCCGCGGTTGGAGGAGGCTCCCGGCCGCCACGGTGTCGTTCTCGAACAGGACCATGTCGTCGAGGAGATGCCCGTAGTCGGGTTCGTCCACCCCGAGCATCTGCTGCATGGCCTTGGCCGATAGCCCGACCTTGTGGCCCTTCACCTGGCGCCCGGCCGCCATCTGCTCCCCCACCCCGATGAGTTGGATCTCATAGGCGTCCACCACGTCGATGTCGGGCCAGGTCTCGCGCAGCGGGGCGATCGGCGAGCCCGATTCCCGGGCCCCGGCCAGAGCGGCGGCGGCGTCCTGCCTCTGTTGGTCTGTAAGCACTGATACTCCGGGATCTGTGTGTCGACGGCGGGCTCGGCCCCCGAACGGCTTGTCGGACCGGCCTCAGCCGACCCAGCTTGGCTTCACGTGGGTGGGGATCTCCACTTCGAGTCCCCGCCCCCGATAGGTGACGATGGCGTGCCTGAGGCTGGGGAAGACCCTGATCCTCACGTCCTCGGTGTTGTAGGGCTCTCCGGGGTCGTGTCCGACGGCGGCGGTGGCCACCGCCCGGATGGGACCCGAGTGGGTGCACACGAACACCCTCTGGTCGGAGGGTCCCTTGCCCACCTCTTCCACGATGCCCTCCCAGAACCGGCGGACCACGATGGCCGGTGGCTCGAAGAAGTGCATCGGTACCCGCAGCCAGGAGGTGATGGGGTCTCCACCTCCGGCCTGAACGTTCCAGAAGCGGTCCATCTCGACCAGCCAGCCGGGACGTTCCCCCTGGCCGTTGCGCTCGAAGTCCTCCATCACCGTCACGTAGTGGAGGAAGGCCTGGGTGACGTCCTGCTCGGTGCCGTCGCACCACACCTTGAAGTTGCGGAACAGCGGGGCCGGATGGGGCTCGAGAACCTCGGCCTCGATGCCGTAGCGGGCCAGGGCCTGCAGCAGGCCGGCCCGGACCGATTCGGCGGTCTGCTGGGCCCGGGCCGTGGGGGCGTGGGGGAAGCGGATGGTCATGCCGTTCTTCACCCCCCGGGCCAGGTCCTGGCCCTTGCGGTGGGCCTGCCAGTGTCCCAGGGGGGTGAGCCCGCCGTCGGCGGAGTAACCCTGGGTCTCACCGTGGCGGATGAGACGCACGTCGACGCTTCCGGCCATGCGGTCCCGGAAGCTCTCGGGGGGCACGATCTCGCGGGGGGACACGGTCACCCGGGCGTAGGCCTCCGTCGCTCCGGGCGGGGAGTCGGGGCGAGCCGTCTCCATGAGGGCCCGCTCCGCCGCCCGGGCCCGGGCCCGGGCCATGAACACCGGCTCGTCGGTGTCGGCCCAACCACCGGAATCCGAGCCGGAGGCCCGCCTCCTCTCATAGCGCAGCAGGTAGGCCGGGGCCTCGTCCCGGCTGGACGGCACGTGGGGCACGATTGTCTCCTCCCCCGCCTAGCTGTGCTGACCCTGGAAGGACGGCAGCAGCTTTCCCTCGTAGTAGAAGATGGCCTTGCCGATCTGGTCCTCGGTCCAGGTGATGGGTTCCCACTGGACGGGATCGACGTAGTACCCGCCGGTGAACACCTCGTTGCGTATCCCGACCGGGTCGAAGAAGTAGATGGTGTGACCCCGGCTGATTCCGTGGCGGGTGGGACCGATCTCGATCTCGACCCCGTTGAGCCGGAGGATGTCGGCGGCCCTCATCACGTCGGAGATGTTGTCGAGCCAGAACGAGTAGTGGTGCAGCCCCCCGTTGGTCCCCTTGATGAAGGCCACGTCGTGGGTGGTGTGGGTCCTCTCGAAGAAGGCCGAGGTCTGATGCCCCTCACCGCTGATGATCTGCTCGACGAGGCGGAACCCCAGGGCCTCGGACATGAACCGGGAGGTCTCGGGGACGTCCTCGCAGGTGAGCAGGAGGTGGTCGAGATGCTTGGGGGCGATTCCCACCAGTTCGAGGGGCCGGGGCGGGGGATTGGTCTTGGGCAGCCCGTTGCCCACCTGGTCCATGAGGTAGTACAGCATCATGTTGTGGCCCGAGGGGGTCTCGAAGCGGATGCCGGGGCCGGTGGCGAGCAGCTCGTGGTCGCCCACCCTCTCGACTATGCAGCCCCATTCCTCGGCCGCGTTCTCGAACCGCTCGAGGTCGTCGAGGGATTCGACCTTCCAGCCCATGTACTCCATTCCGTAGCGGGGGGCGTACTTGAGCACCAGGGAGTGGTGATCGTGTTCGTCCCACGCCTTGAGATAGACGCGGTCCTCGGTACGGTCCACCTCGACCAGACCGAGCACCTCGGTGTAGTAGGCGGCCGCCAGCTCCAGGTCGGGCACTCGGGCCTCGACGTGTCCCAGCTTGTAGATCCCCATCAGGTCCCCTTTCGGGAGAGCATCCCCGGTCGGAGCCCACCCAACACCACCGGATACGGGACCGACAAGCATGCTGTTCCGCCATGTGGAACGGGATTCTTGCCTACGGACCGGCGCGGGTCTGAACATGTGACCCGCATCACACGGATGGATAGGGTCATCTGATCCCGCTGCCGCGTGGCTGTGCCGTCATCTCCTTCTGCGCGCAGTCGGGGCCGGCGGGACATCGCTGACCACATCGACAACCGGGGAAGGGGGATCGAGATTCGATGACAGAGAGATTCGTACTCTGGTTCCAGCACCTGAGTGAGGATCACCAGCCCCGGGTGGGGGGCAAGAACGCCAGCCTCGGACAGATGGTGCAGGCCGAGTTGCCCGTTCCCCCCGGCTTCGCGGTCACCACCGACGCCTATCTGGATCACCTGGTCCACGGGAAGATATCCGACGAGGTCCGGAATCGACTCGAGGGCCTCGATCACACCGACCTGGACCGGCTCCACGCCGCCGCCGCCGAGGTCCGCGAGATGATCGAATCGGTCGAGGTGCCCGCCCTGGTGGCCGAGGCGGTGGCCGACAACTACCACTCCCTGTGCTCCACCTGCGAGGCCGACGACATTCCCGTGGCCGTTCGCAGCTCGGCCACCGCCGAGGACCTTCCCGACGCCAGTTTCGCCGGCCAGCAGGACACCTTCCTGTGGGTCCGCGGGGCCGAGGGCGTGGTCGACCACATGAAGAAGTGCTGGGCCAGCCTCTACACCGACCGGGCCGTGGCCTACCGGGCCGAGCGGGGCTTCGACCATCATCTGGTGCACATGAGCGTGGTGGTGCAGAAGATGATCCGTCCCAAGTCGGCCGGTGTGGCCTTCACCCTCAACCCGACCAACGGCGACCGCTCCAAGATCGCCATCGACTCCGCCTGGGGTTTCGGTGAGTCGGTGGTCTCCGGTGAGGTGACCCCCGACAACTTCCTGATCGACAAGGTGATATTCGAGATAGTGCAGCGCAAGGTCTCCCCCAAGGAGATCGAGTACCGCCTCGAGGGCGACACCGTGGTCAAGGTCGACCTCGAGGGCGAGCGCAGCACCTCACCCAGCCTCACCGACGACGAGATCATCGCCGTGGCCCGCCTCGCCAAGCAGGCCGAACGCCACTACGGGTGCCCCCAGGACGTCGAATGGGCCATCGACTCCGATCTACCCGAGCCCGACAACGTCGTGCTGCTGCAGAGCCGACCCGAGACCGTCTGGTCCCAGAAGCCCCGCCGCACGATCTCCGAGGGAGCTCCCAAGGACTTCATGTCCAGCCTCGTCTCGTCCCTGCTCAAACCCGACAAGGGCTTCTGACCCCGAACGCGCTCCACTCCGAATCGATCCAACCGCAAGCACACCGAACAGAACCAGACCGACAAAACAGGGGGACCACCATGGCCGACCGTTTTCCCAGCCCATTCGAGATCGAGACCCCGCCGGGGGCCGAGGGATGGCAGGACCTGTACGCGTACAGCCTGCCGTTCAGCGAGGATCGTCGAGAGTACGAGGACTCCATGTTCTGGTTCCTCGACGGCATCCACTGGTCCCAGGTGTTCCCCCCCTTCGACGCCACCTTCCTGCAGTACGCCATCGCCTCGCTGTCGCAGTACAACACCCGTCACTACATAATCCCCCCGGCCCTGGGGGTCGACTACCGGGTCCTCAACGGGTACGCCTACCTGGCCCCGGTTCCCGTCGCCGATCCGGCCGACATCGAGGCCCGCATTCCCCACTTCGTGGAGAGGGCCGGCTACTACTACGCCAACTGGGACGACCTCTACGAGAAGTGGATGGTCAAGGCCCGCGACGTGATCGACCGCCTGGAGGCGGTGGAGTTCGAACCCCTCCCCGACATGGTCGACATCGAGGTGGTCACCTCGGGCAAGGGACGCAGCAACGGCTTCGATCTGCTGGAGTCCTACAACACTCTGATGGAGCTCGGCCTCGAACTGTGGCAGTACCACTTCGAGTTCCTGAACCTCGGCTACGCCGCCTACCTCGACTACTTCGGATTCTGCAAGGAGGCGTTCCCCGGCATCCCCGACCTGTCGATCGCCAAGATGGTCGCCGGTATCGACGTCGACCTGTTCCGGCCCGACCAGGAGATCCGGCGTCTGGCCCAGCTGGCCGTGGATCTCGGCGTCGACGACGCCCTGGCCGAGGGAACCGCCGCCGAGGCCCTGAGCCGGGTGGCCGAGGTGGCCAACGGGCCCGAGTGGCTGGCCGAATGGGAGAAGGCCAAGGACCCCTGGTTCAACTACTCCAACGGGAGCGGCTTCTACCACACCGACTCGGTGTGGATGGAGAACCTCGACATCCCCATGTCGTTCCTGAGGGGCTACATCGGCCGGGTCAAGTCCGGAGACGACATCAACCCGCCCATCGACAAGGTCATCGCCGAGAGGGACCGCATCGCCGATGAGTACACCAGCCTCCTCGAGGGTGAGGACGCCGAGATGTTCGCCCAGAAGCTGGGGCTGGCCCGTACGGTGTTCCACTACGTGGAGAACCACAACTTCTACGTCGAGCACTGGGGCCATTCGGTCTTCTGGCGCAAGATGCGTCAGCTCGGCGACGTCTTCGTCAAGGAGGGGTTCTTCGCCGAGACCGACGACGTGTTCATGCTCCAGCGCGACGAGATTCCCTCGGCCCTGTGGGACATGTACTCCGCCTGGGCGGTGGGAACCGAGGCCCGTGGACCCCGGTACTGGGCCCGGGAGATCCCCCGCCGCAAGGCGATCCTGGACGCCTGCCGGGCCTGGGAGCCTCCCCCCGCCCTGGGCGAGCCCCCCGAGGTCATCACCGAGCCCTTCACCGTCATGCTCTGGGGAATCACCTCGGACTCGGTGAAGAAGTGGCTCGGCGGAGACGACGAGTCCGGCGACATCGGTGGCTTCGCGGCCTCCCCGGGTGTGGTCGAGGGCCGGGCCCGGGTACTCACCGACGGGGACCAGATCGGCGAGATCCAGGACGACGAGATCCTCGTCGCCCCCCTGACCGCCCCCTCGTGGGCTCCGGTCTTCGCCCGGATCAAGGGCACCGTGACCGACTCGGGCGGCATGATGAGTCACGCCGCCATCGTGTGTCGTGAGTACGGGCTCCCGGCCGTCACCGGTACCGGTGTGGCCACCAAGAAGATCCGCACCGGGATGAACATCCGGGTCGACGGCAACGAGGGCACGGTGACCATCCTGGACTGACGGACACGACCCGCGATCCGGGGCGGCCGGCCTCCGGTGTGGCTACGCGACGCGGTCGGCTCACCGCCCCGAGCCCCCCGACCGCGCCACACTCGTGTGCTGCCACCGTCCCGACATGTGACCGGGCCCGGGCCCACAGCCGGGCCCGGTCACTTCTCTCCTCCGCCCGAGGGATCCCTGAGATGACCGAACCCGCCCTCCTCCAATCGGTCACCAACGCCCTACGAATCCTGCGCGAATTCAACTACCGATGACCGAACCCGCCCTCCTCCAATCGGTCACCAACGCCCTACGAATCCTGCGCGAATTCAGCTACCGGGATCCGGTTCTGGGGGTGAGTGAGCTGGCCCGTCGTCTGGACCTGGGCAAGAGCACGACCCACCGGCTGCTCACCACCCTGGCGGCGGAGGGCTTCGTGACCCAGACCGCCTCGGGGCAGTACCGCCTGGGGGTGACGCTGTGGGAGCTGGGGTCGCTGATGGTCCACAGCCTCGAACTCCGCGAGGTCGCCCATCCGGTGCTCGAGGCCCTCCGCAACCAGGTGAACGAGACGGTTCACCTGGCGGTGTTGGACGGCAACGAGGTGGTCTACGTGGACCGCTTCGAGTCCGCCGCCACCCTGAGGATGTTCAGTCGCCTCGGAAACCGGATGCCGGCCCATTCGACCTCGAGCGGCAAGGCGATCCTGGCCTGGTCGGACCCCCCGGTGGTCGCCCGGGTGATCAGGGCCGGCCTCCCCAAGATCACCCCCCGCACCATCACCGCTCCCACCGCCTTCGAACACGCCCTGGAGAGAGCCCGCAAGGTCGGATTCGTGGTCAGCGTCGACGAGTCCGAACCGGGGGTCAGCTCGGTTGGTGCTCCGGTCTTCGACTTCAGCGGCAAGGTGGTGGCCGGGGTGAGCGTGGCCGGGCCGGGCACCCGGATGAGGAGGGGCAGCCTGAACCGCTACGGCCGGTCGGTACGGGCCGCGGCCGACGAGATCTCCCGCCTCATGGGCCACCGCATCTGAGAAACCTCCGGGTCAGTGCTCCAGGTGATGGGTGATGACCCGGTCGGCCCGGGACACCTCGGCGGCCCGTCGACAGGCGGAACACCAGCAGTGGAAGACCCGGGTGTCGGCGGTCCAGTACTCCACGATGATCCCCTCGCCGTAGCTCCTGCCGCACCAGGGGCACAACCGGGGGCGGTCGGCCAGGTGCCTCTGCTGGTCCTCGGCATCGTGGCGCTTGAGCCAGTGGTGCCGGTCGCCGGGACCACCAGCCAGGATCTGGAGCTGGGGACGGCCCTCAGCGGGCGCCACCACTCAGCTCGCGGCCTGGAAGGCGTTCTGGTAGATACTGCGGAGACGGTCGAGCTGGGGGCTGTAGCGGCTGGAACCCATCTCCAGCCAGGCGGTGGCGAAGCCGCCTCCCGCCCCGAACTTGTTCTTCTCACAGGGCAGTTCGATGATCTCGTGGGGCTCACGCTCCACCCCGATGGGATCCTCACCGGCGGCCACCCGGGCCAGTTGCTCCTTGAACATGCGCCGCAGCTTCACCACCCCGAGGTCGGACTTGCCGATGTGTTCCCGGGTGCGATCGGTGACCGGACCCTGGGTGACCCAGGCCATGATGTCCTGACCCTCGATGTAGTCGGTGACGATGGTGCCGTCATCCCTCTTCCAGGGCAGCTCGTATGCCGTCACCTCGTTGGGGTCGTCGACGGGATGGTCCTCACCGGGGTGATGGCAGGAGTAGAAGGCGATCCAGGTGTGGGTGTCGTCGATCGGCACCCGGATCTGCATCTGGTCGTTGCCGGCCCCGCCGACCCTCATCCCGTAGGGGAACATCAGCGGGTGGCCGACCTTCCAGTCGTCGTCCTCCTCGCTCTGGCCCTCGAGCAGGCGGCGCTTGATGATGCCGTACTCGAACTCGTCGAAAGCGACCTTCTCGTGCTTCTTCTGGAACGCCTTGGGGGCCTCGAACCCCTCCTTGTTCCCCAGGTACTCGAAGTAGTACCCGTGGAGCCATTCGACGTGGTGGGGGTCGACGGAGTTCTCCATGACCTGCAGCCAGTTGCAGGGGATCTCGGCCCAGCCACAGTCCCTCACGCCGTCCATCACGTATACGTCGAAGCGGGGAAGGTAGGGCACCGGTTCCCGACCGATGTAGGTCCACAGCAGACCACCCATCTCCTCCACGGGGTAGGCCCCGACGGTCACCCGGTCCTTGAACTGCGAGGAGTCCGGTTCGGCCGGTTGGTCGATGCAGGCCCCGGTCTCGTCGAAGAGCCACCCGTGGTAGGCACACCTCAGCCCGCACTTCTCCACGATCCCGTAGGTCATCGACGCCATGCGGTGGGGACACAACTCGTCGATCATCCCCAGGGTGCCCTCACCGTCGCGGTAGATGGTGAAGTTCTCCCCGAGCAGCCGCACCCCCTTCGTGTGACCCAGGGGCAGGTCGGCGGAGAACGCCACGGGATACCAGTAGTGCCGCAGCAGCTCGCCCATGGGCTTGCCGGGCCCCACCTGGGTCAGCTCGTCGTTCTGCTCCTTGGTGAGCATTCAATCTCCCCCACGGTCGTCGGTTCCGTTGGAACGTAACCAGAGTGGTGTTCCACCGACAAGACTGCCGTTCCACATGGCAGAACAGGCGAGAGGTTCATTCCACCCCATCCCCGCCGGGTTCCTACGGGCCGCTGTCTCGGGCAGTGTCCCCGATGGGACCAGGGGGCGGACTGCGGTCGGGCTCGCCACCGATCGCCCCCAGGACCCGCTGGGGTTCCACCGGAAGCCGGACGATCGCCGTCGGGTCGCCCAGAGCGTCGGCCACGGCATTGGCCACCGCGGCTCCGACACCGGTGATACCCCCCTCTCCCGCCCCGCGAACCCCCAGCTCGTTCCCCGC
>DRKF01000110.1 GCA_011051915.1 Acidimicrobiales bacterium
AGCCGCTCGAGCACCTTCTGGGGGTCCCCGTAGTCGGGGTGCACCAGCCCACCGGGGAGTTCCACCTGGGTGGTGTGGGTGATGAACTCCGACCCGTTCCAGACGTGGAGCTGGAGGGCGGGGGCCTCATGGGTGAACGCCGGTGGCGCCTCGACCGCCAGGTCGAGGTGGACCTGGCGACCGATGCTCGGGCACACACTGGCCTCCACGCCGCCGGTCCGCCCGGTGATGGCCCGGTGTACGTGACCGGAGACGATCCGTACCACCTGGGGGTGGGCGGCCACGACGGCGGCGAATCCCTCCATTCCCTCGATCAGACCCGCCTGGTCCATCCACCAGATACCGGTCGCGAAGGGCGGATGGTGCATGGCGATCAGGGTCGGGGTCGAGGGGTCGGCGGCCAGGGTCGCGTCCAGCCAGGCCAGGTTCTCCTCGTCCATGGCTCCGTCGTGGCGCCCCGGGACGGTGGTGTCCGCCACCACGATGCGGAGGCCCTCGAGCCCATGGGTGTAGCGGATCGGGCCACTGTCGACGGGCAGGACGCTGCTTCCACCGAACTCGGCGATGAGGGCTTCGCGTTCGTCGTGGTTGCCGGCCACCAGCAGGTGGGGAAGCTCCAGGCTCTCGAGGAGTCCGGCCAGGATCCGGTATTCACCAGGGGTCCCGTTGTTGGTGAGGTCCCCGGTCAGCAGCACCAGGTCGGGGGTCGGGGAGAAGGCGGTGACCCTGGCCAGCGCGGCCCTCAGGGCGGAGGTGGCCTCCCGCTCGGCCTCCGCTCCCGAGGAGCGGTCGACGATGTGCAGATCCGACAGCTGGGCGATGAGCATGTCCTGAGCATTCCACGCCGGAGCCCCGACCGCCCGAACGGGCCACCGGATCCGGGCACCCCGGGCGGGTGGCGGCACTGGTTCACCGGCTCCCACCGGGACCCGGGCCCCTCAGGCGTCCAGGGCCCGTCGGAACTCCGCCACCAGCTCCCCCACTCCCCGGGGACCGGACTCCATGAGGCGGCGCACCACGGCGGTTCCCACGATCACCCCGTCGGCCACCTCGACCACCTCGGCGGCCTGTCCCGGGCTGGACACCCCGACCCCCACCAGAACGGGACGGTCGGTGACGGCCTTGCACCGGGCCGCTATCTCCGTGGCCGATGCCGCCAGGGAGGATCGCTCGCCGGTGACGCCCAGCAGACCGACGGCGTAGACGAAGCCCCTGGAGGCCTCGCACAGCTCCCCCAGACGGCCGTCGGGGGTCGTGGGAGCGGCCAGCAGCACCGACTCCACCCCGGCGTCGGACGCAGCCCCACGCCAGGGACCCGACTCGCACAGCGGCAGGTCGGGCAGGATGGCGGCGCCGACACCGGCCCGGATCAGGTCGGCGGCGAAGCGCTCGTGGCCGGCCCGGAAGGCGATGTTGTAGTAGGTCATGACGGCCAGCGGGATCCCGAGGTCCAGCTCGGCCAACTCGGCCAGGATCCGGTGAGGGGTGGCCCCCGCCTTGAGGGCCCGGTCCGACGCCTCCTGGATCACGGGTCCGTCCATGACCGGATCGCTGAACGGAATCCCGATCTCCAGGGCGTCGGCCCCGGCGTCGGTCGCGGCCCGGACGGCGTCGGTCCAGTCGGTTCCCAGACCACCGGTTATGTAGGGAACGAGCAGCTTGGCTCCCCGGTCCCGCCTCTCCCGCAGGGTGGCCTCCAGGGCAACGACCGTCACTTCAGGATCTCCATCATCTGGTCCACGTCCTTGTCGCCACGCCCCGAGAGGTTCACCAGAACCGTCTTCCCCCGCAGGGACTTCTCCCGGGCGACCCAGGCGATGGCGTGGGCCGACTCGAGGGCGGGGATGATCCCCTCGGTCCTGGACAGCAGACCGAACGCCTCGATGACCTCCGGATCGGACACCGCCTCGTAGCGGGCCCGCCCGGTGGCGTGCAGGTGGGCGTGCTCGGGACCCACCCCCGGATAGTCGAGGCCGGCGGAGATCGACTCGGCCTCCAGCACCTGGCCGTCCTCGTCCTGCATCAGGTAGCTCAGCATCCCGTGGACCACGCCGGGAATGCCCCGACCTATGGCCGCTCCCCCCGCCGGCTCCACCCCCACCAGCTCGACCTCGGTCAGATCGGCGAAACCGGAGAAGATCCCCGCGGCGTTGGACCCTCCACCCACACAGGCCACGACCACGTCCGGGTCGCCTCCGGTCAGGACCCGGCACTGCTCGCGGGCCTCGTCGCCGATCACCCGGTGGAACTCCCTCACCATCCAGGGGAAGGGATGGGGGCCCATCACCGAACCCAGGCAGTAGTGGGTGTGGTCCACCGTCGCCACCCAGTCCCTCATGGCCTCGTTGACGGCGTCCTTGAGTGTGCGTGAACCCGATTCGACCGATTGGACCTCGGCCCCCAGGAGCTGCATGCGGAAGACGTTGAGGGCCTGACGCTCGACGTCCACGGCCCCCATGTACACCTTGCACTCCATGCCCAGCAGGGCGGCGGCGGTGGCGGTGGCGACCCCGTGCTGACCGGCGCCGGTCTCGGCCACCAGTCGGGTCTTCCCCATGCGCCGGGCCAGCAGGGCCTGACCCAGCACGTTGTTGATCTTGTGGGACCCGGTGTGGTTCAGATCCTCCCGCTTGAGCAACACCCGCACCCCGAGCTGTTCGGACAGCCGGTGGCACTCCGTGAGCGGGGAGGGGCGGCCGGCGTAGTCGGTGAGCAGGCGGTGCAACTCGCCCCGGAAGTCGGGATCGGCCCAGGCCTCGGTGAACGACTCCTCGATCTCCTCACAGGCGGGTACGAGGCTCTCGGGTACGAAACGACCCCCGAAGTCGCCGAATCTTCCCTCCGGGGTCGGGGTTCCCATGACTCCCCCGGGGAAGCCACCCTCCCCGGCCACGGTTCCCGGGTACGGGGACGGGGACGGGGACGGGGACGATGGTTTCGATCCCGGCGGTGTCGCCCCGTCGTGTTCCGCCGTCGTGTGCGGTTCCGCCTCGTTCACTGATCTCTCCACTCGCGGATCTCGGTCCTCCAGTCGTACACACCCTCCGAGGAGCTCTCGGCGAGGGGTGGGTGCTCGGCCCGCCGCTGGTCGGCCAGGGCGTCGAACGCCGCCTGGGACCGGGAGATGAACCTCCGGACGAGAGTCGGGTCCTTGTGCCCCGGGGAAGCCTCGACCCCGGTCGAGACGTCGACCCCCCACGGACGGACCCTCGCTATGGCATCACCGACGTTGTCGGGGTTCAGACCTCCGGCCAGGATCAGCCGGGGGAACCCGGCCAGCTCCAGCAGGCTCCAGTCGAACACCTCACCACTACCCGGTTGAGCCCCGTCGATCAGGACGGCCCCGGCCCCGAAGTCGTCGATCCTCTCCAGCCGCGGGTCACCGACCGGCAGGGCCTGAATGGTCATCGGAACCCGCTCGGCCACCCAGGCGGAGTCGCGGGGTCCCTCGTGGCCGTGCAACTGAGCGGCCTTGAGCCCCGCCGCATGGGTGGCCTCGACCACCCTCTCGGGCGACTCGTCCCTGAACACACCCACGGTGAGCACCCCTCCGGGCAGCCGCCGCACTATCTCGTGGGCCCGACTGGGTGTCACCTGACGGGGCGAGGGGGCGAACACGAAGCCCAGGGCGTCGGCCCCCATCGCCACGGCGAGCAGGGCGTCCTCCTCGTTTGTGATTCCGCATATCTTGACGAACACCCACCGCAGGGTACCGACGCCCACAGCCCCTCAGGAACCACCCCACCGGATCGGCGGATCCCGAACCTGCACACCACCCCACCGGATCGGCGGATCCCGAACCTGCACACCACCCCACCGGATCAGCGGATCCCGAACCTGCACACCACCCCACCGGATCAGCGGATCCCGAACCTGCACACCACCCATCCCGGTCCGGTGGGGATGGGGGTCAGCCCGGTGCCAGCAGGGACCTCACGGCGGAGGTGGCGTCTTCCGCCGTCACCAGGCTCTCCCCCACCAGCACGGCCTGGAACCCCGCCGCGAACAGGCGGGCCGCATCGCCGGGACCCCGCACACCGGACTCGGCCACCTTGACCACACCTTCGGGGATGGCCCCGCCGACCCGAACCGCCCGATCGTGGTCGACCTCGAAGGTCACCAGGTCCCTCTGATTCACCCCGATGATGTCGGCCCCCACGGCGACGGCCCGGTCGACCTCGGTCTCGTCGTGGGTCTCCACGAGCACCGCGAGACCGGCCTCAACGGCCAGGCCGTGGTAGTGCTCGAGCTCCCCCCCGTCGAGAGCAGCCACGATCAGCAGTACGCAGTCGGCCCCCATGAGACGGGTGTCGAGTACGTCGTTGGCCGAGACGGTGAAGTCCTTCCTGAGGACCGGGAGAGACACGGCCGACCGAACCGCCCGCAGGTCTTCGGGGCTGCCGCCGAATCCCTCCCTGTCGGTGAGGACCGAGATACAGCCGGCGCCGCCCGCGGCGTACTGCTGGGCCAGACGGCCCGGATCGAGTTCGGGGTGGAGATCGCCACGTGAGGGCGACCGCCGCTTGACCTCGGCGATCACCGAGGGCCCGCTCCCGGCCAGGGCGGCCCGGAAGTCGCGGGCCGGGCCCAGCGATGCGACCCGCGACGACAGATCGGCGGTGGAGCGGGTGTCGGCTGCGGCCTCGGCCCGGTGGCGGCTCAGTATGGCGTCGAGATAGGTGGCCAAACCGGTTCGCTCCTCGATGCCCGGATCCCGCTGCTCAGCCCAGTTCCAGGCCCTTGGCGACGATCGGGTTCACCACGTGCACCTCGGCGGGGCCGGCCATCAGGTGCCCGATGGCTCCGATCATGGCCTTCATGCCGTCGGAACCGGCGTGAGCGGCGAGGGCGTCGCCGTCGGAGTAGAGCTCGTAGAACCAGATCACATCCCCGTCGGCGGAGTCCTGATGCATGGCATAGACCTCGGTGCCGTCCTCCGTCGCCGCGTTGGGCATGGCCACCTCGGCGAGAGTGTCACGGAGTTCGTCACCCCGACCCTCGGCGGCGGTGAGCTTGGCGAAGATGGCGACCTTGGACATGTGGAGTCCCCCTGTTGGCGATGTTCCCCGGATGGGAATGGCGCACAACCTACCGGCCCCGGCCGCCCGGGGGCCATGTGGAGGGATGCGGGCGGTCTCCGGGTGCGGGATCCACCGCGTGATGTGGCCCTCGGGCCCGGTCCCGGGTTCAGTCGTCGTGGGCGGCAGGGCAATCCACCTCGTGATGTGGCCCTCGGGCCCGGTCCCTGATTCAGTCGTCGTGGGCGGCGCGGGACCCGTCGGGTGGTGGGTCCCCCCGGGTCCTCGTGCTGCCCATGACCAGCAGAGGGGCGATCATGAACATGACCAGCGAGGCCAGGAGGCCGAACAGCGCCAGGGCCCGCAAGGGCTCCGATTCCATCACCGCCGCCACCACCAGGACCGTGAAGGAGAACACGAACCACGGAGGCGCGAACCGCACCAGCAGGCGGGCCACACCCACCACGGCAGCCCCCTGCTCCTCGGGCTCTCGCCGTTCGGGCCCGGGCGCAGGAGCACCGGATCCGTCGGTTTCCCCCGACGCCGCGGGGGCCGAACCGTCCCCGGCCCGACCCGGGCCGGCCGACCTCCTGCCGCCGTCCAGAGTCCGGTCGTAGGCCGCCCGGGACTCCGGGTCGCCCAGCACCCGCCACGCCTCGTTGAGCCGGGACATCATGTCCTCGGCCTCGCTGACCTGCTCCGGTGAGGCGTCGGCGCCCAGACGGTCGGGGTGGCGGGTGCGGGCCAGGCGGCGGTAGTTCACCCTGATCGTCTCGGTGTCGGCGTCCCGGTCGACTCCGAGCGTCTCGTAGTGCGACATCACGTCTCGACCCTATGTGGCCCCGCCGACACCCGCGAGTCGGACCGGTCCGGCTGCCTCCGGACCGTGCCAGCCACGACGATTGGCCGAACGAGGCCCGGATCAGTCAACCCCGGCCCAGGACCAGAGCGGGATTCTCTTCCTGCCGGCTGCGCCCTAACAGTTTGCTCACGTCTCATACACCATCTGAACACTCCGATGGGGTTCCATGGTCGTGATGGGCAACACAGTCGAGAGCATTGTGGTCGTCGAGGACGACAACGACATCGCCGACCTCCTGGACATGTACCTGCGCCAGGGTGGCTTCAAGGTCGTCCTGGCCCCCGACGGCGAGAGCGGCCTGGCCGCGGTGCAACGCCACGACCCCGCCATGGTCGTGCTCGACGTCGGCCTGCCCGGCGGCATGGATGGCTTCGACGTGCTGCGGGAGATACGCAGATCGGGTTCGGTTCCGGTCATGATGCTCACGGCCCGGGAGGACGAGATCGACCGGATCCTGGGCCTGGAACTCGGGGCCGACGACTACGTTCTCAAGCCCTTCTCCCCCCGGGAGGTGGTGGCCCGGGTCAAGGCCATCCTGCGGCGGGTGGCCGGCCCGGCCGAGGAGTCCCCTCCGGTGATCGACCTCGGTCCCATCGCGGTGGACGTGGGACGCCGCGAGGTCACCCACCACGGGGAGGTGGTGCATCTGACCGCCCGGGAGTTCGATCTCCTCGCCCATCTGGCCCAGAACCAGGGCCTGGCCCTGAGCCGCCAACAGTTGCTCACGGCGGTGTGGGGACCGGAGTGGTACGGCGACGAACGCACCGTCGACGTACATGTCCGTCAGCTCCGGCGAAAGCTGGGCGAGGACCTCGATCTGGCCACGGTGTGGCGTGTCGGGTACCGGCTCGGCTGAGTCATGCGCCGCCGGATCACCGTCGCCATCATCGCCACCGCCGTTGCTGCGATCGTGCTGGCGGGTCTGGGCACCATCCTGCTGTCGAGGATCGAGGCCCGACGGATCACCGAGGACCGCCTGCGGACCGATTCCGCCCAGCTGGCCATGGGTGTGGCCGAGGCGGTCGAACAGGGGGCGGCGCTGTCCCGCCGGGTCGACGAACCCAACATCGGCCGCGGGGTGCTCCGGGCGGTCAGCTCGGCCCTGGGTTTCGACGAGATCGAGATCCTCGTCGCCCGACCCGACGGCACCACCGTCGATCCCCTGCCCGACGGCACCACCACCGCCGACCTGGCCAACGCCATCAACGGGGGCCGGCCCGTGGTCAGGACCACCGACGGGGTGACCCGGGCGGTGGCCGCCGCCCCCATCGGTTCGGGTCCCTTCGCGGTGGTGATACTGCGCCAGACGGTCGAATCGGGACTGGGGCCCGTCACCCGCTGGTTCCTCGTCGCCGCCCTGATGACGGTCGTCATCGGTGCCGTGGTGGGGATCAGGTTGGGGCGGACTCTCACCCGACCCGTGGACCGCATCCGCCGGACCACGGGCGAACTGGCGGGAGGGAACCTCCAGGCCCGGGTGTCCTCGGGGGATGAGCTGAGGTCCGACGAGCTGGGTGAACTGGCCCGTTCGGTGAACACCCTGGCCGATTCACTGGAGCGGTCCCGGGGGCTCGAACAGCAGTTCCTGCTGTCGGTCTCCCACGACCTGAGGACTCCCCTCACCTCGATCCGGGGGTTCGCCGAGGCCCTCACCGACGGCACCGCCCTCAACGACCCCGAGATGTCGGAGCGGGCCGGTCGAACGATCCTGGCCCAGGCCCGCCGCCTGGAGCGCCTGGTGCGGGACCTGCTGGAACTGGCCCGCCTCGACAGCCGGCAGTTCTCCCTCGAACCCCGGACAACCGATCTGGGCCACCTGGTGCGGACCACCGTGGCCGGTTTCGCCCCCGATGCCGATCGGGCCGATCTGGACCTCGAGGTGGTGGTGGAACCCGGGCCCCCGATGCTGGCCGAGGTGGACCCGGACCGCCTGGCCCAGGCGGTCGCCAATCTGGTCGAGAACGCCACCAAGTTCGCCTCCGGCCAGGTGGTAGTCGAGGTGAGCCGGTCGGGCCCGGACCCGTCCCCGTCGGTGACCGTCTCGGTCTCCGACGACGGCCCCGGCATCGCCGAGGAGGACCTGCCCCACGTGTTCGAGCGGCTCTACGTCGCCAAGAGGGAGCCGGTCAGGAGCGAGTCGGGATCGGGGCTGGGGCTGGCCATCGTCCGCCAGCTGGCCGTGGCCATGGGGGGACGGGTCGAGGCCACCGGGGCCGAACTCGGCGGGGCCCGCCTGGCCATGGTGTTCCCCCTGATCCCCTGGCGCTCGACCACCGAAGCGGAGTCCCGACCCTGACGACCCCTCCCCCGGAGTGGCGGGCGGGTCCCTGGCGCTCGACCACCGAAGCGGAGTCCCGACCCTGACGACCCCTCCCCCGGAGTGGCGGGCGGAGCCGGATCGGTACCGGCTGCGGCACCTGCCCGGTCACAGGTACAGCCCGGTACCCCCCGGCTCGACCCGCGGTGCGGCGATGGCGTGGATGTCGCGTTCACGCAGGATCAGGAAGTCCTCACCCTGGACCTCCACCTCGTGACGGTCCTCGGGA
>DRKF01000111.1 GCA_011051915.1 Acidimicrobiales bacterium
GAGGCCGAGTCGATCCTCGAATTCGTCGAGGGCCTGAGGCGCCAGAGGATCCGCTTCGCCCTCGACCGCAGTGGCTCCATCGTGGTCCACCGCAACGACGAGGCCCGGTCCGACGCCCTCATAGAGACCCTCTTCGGTCCCGAGACGGGCGAGGCCCCCACCAACCCGGATGGCGGGGTCGGAATCCGCGGGGCAGGCACAGAGTCCGGCGTCGTGTTCGCCGACGACGTGGCCCCCCCGCTGATCACGTCCTCGAGACGGACCTCATGGGTTCTCTACGGGGTCCTGGCCGTGGTGGCGGTGGTGCTGCTGATCGTCTTCGTGCTCTGAACCGGGGCCCTGCGGCGGCACAACGCGGTCATGCACGGCGGTTCCGGACACCACCCCGGCCCCGGACAACGGGGTCCCCGGACGGGCCGGCGCCGATCGTCACAGTCAGACGTTGACCAGGTAGAGGGTGAGCGACAGCTTGTTCCCCTCGGTCCTGCCGACCGCCACGGCCACCGCCCCGTTCAGGAAGGCCAGATCGGCCGAGGCGGTCCGGAAGGTGATGAGCTCCTTGATGCCATCGGCGCCACCGCGCCCGTGGGCCTCGTAGGCGACGACGTCGTCCCCGGAGCCGAGAATGGCCCGGATGTACAGCTCGGCGTTGCCGTCCTTGCCCACGGTCACGTAGTCGACACCGCTGACCGCGCGTTCGCCCTCCCAGTGGGAGCTGGTCGCCGTCCCCTCGAACGGAATGTGGAGTTGCCTACCCGAGGGCGTGGGCCCGATGGGGATGAAGTTCAGCTTGGCCTCTATCCGGCAGAATTCCTCGAGTTCGGGCATGTGGGACTCTCTCACTCCGGCTCACCGTGGACGAATGATGGTGCCCGGACCGCTCCGGGTACCGCGGTCACCATAGATGCTCGGGCCGGGGAGGGCGCAATACCGGTGCGTGGTCCCGAGGTCAGTTCCGGTGGGCCTCCAGGAACAGGCCCACGGAACGTTCGACGGCGGGAAGGCAGGTGGTCAGGGCTTCGGGGGTGGTGCCCACTCCCCAGACGTCACCGGGGGTGTGGAACCAGTGGGAGCGCCCGACGAAGCTCAGAACGGGTCCTCCGTGGCGCTCCCGCCAGGTTCCGCCCTCGCCCGGCCACCGGGGAGGACGTATCACCTCGACATCCATGGACCGGCAGGCGGCGGAGATCTCCCCGGCCAGCGAGGCCGACCCGTCGAGGAGGGCGTACCGGGTCGATGCGAGCACGGGCTCACCGTCGGGACCGGGTTCGGTGGCGGCGATACTGGCCCCGAGGTGGATCACCGGCGCTCCGGGTTCGAGACCCGTGGCCGAGGCGATGTCGTCGTCGAAGTAGGTGTCCAGCCCGAGGTGGGCGATCTCGTGACCCGAGCAGGCCACCACCGCCACCCGGTACCGCTCGGCCAGCTCGGGCAGCAGGGCGGCCAGCAGGCCGATACCCGGCCCTCTCTCCCCGGCGCATGCGAACCATCCGCTCAGGGGGGTGGTCAGCACCACCTGAGGGGCGCCCGACGGGCCCATCCACGCGGTGGTGATCTCACACAGGGCCGGTTCGAGCTGGGCGTCGATCAGGTACCGCGCCCCGGAGAGGCGGTCGGTGAGGTCGGCGGGGACGGTGAGGACCGGAGTGGGCCCCGACCCGGTGACCGCACGGTTGGCGGCGACCGGTAGACCCGGAGGACCGTCGAGGACGAGGGCGGTGGCGGTACCGTCGACGCCGGTCCCCAGCCAGGGGTCGAGGCCGTGGGCGTCACCCTCCGCCCGGCCTTCCACCTCGACCACGTCGAACGTGTCGGTCTCGAATCTTCCGAGAAAGCTGTAGGCGAGGGGCTCGTGGGGAATCGGGCCCCCCGAATCGGTCAACTCCGAGCGGGGGACCCAGCGGTCGAACAGGGCCTGCCAGCGGTTCACCTCGGCTCCCAGGCCGACCAGCTCGCGTTCGAGCCAGTCTCCGGTGGCCAGATCTCCGGCGGTCCCGGTGCGGTGGGAACCCAGGTGGCAGTACTCCTCCACCCGCCGGATCAGATCAGTGGCCCGATCCATCAGTCGGTGGTGGCCTCGGTGATCGCAGCCCAGACCCTCTCCGGAGTGCAGGGCATGTCGATGTGGCGTACCCCGAGGTGACTCACGGCGTCGACGACCGCGTTCTGCACCGCAGGGGTGGCCCCGATGGTTCCCGACTCGCCGATGCCCTTGGCCCCCAGCGGGTTCATGAACGTCGGGGTCTCCATCGGGATGCGTTCGAAGGACGGCAGTTCGGCGGCCGATGGGATGGGATAGTCGGCGAGGTTGACGGTGAGGGGATTGCCGTCCTCGTCGTAGCGGAACTCCTCGAGCAGGGCCTGAGCCACCCCCTGGGCCAGGCCCCCGTGAACCTGCCCCTCCACCAGGAGGGGATTGAGCATGGTCCCGGCGTCGTCCACCGCGACCATGCGGACCATCTCCGTACCCCCGGTGTCGAGGTCCACCTCGACGACCGCGACATGGGCCCCGAAGGGGAACGTGGCCCCCTCGGCGGCGAAGTCCGACACCGCGACCAGGGCCTCGTCGTCGGCGGCGGCGACCTCGGCCCACGAGATCTGCAGGGCCGGGGTCCCGGCCACGTGGAATACCCCCGCCGTGGTGTCGACGACCACGTCGGAGGGGTCGGCCTCGAGGATGTCGGCGGCCCTCTCGCGGGCCATCTCGACCAGCTTGGTGGCGGCGTCGTGAACCGAGGAGCCCGCGATCTGGAGGGACCGCGACCCGCCGGTGGTGCCTCCCTCGGCCACCTCGTCGGTGTCGCCGTGGAACACCTCGATCCGGTCCAGGGGAAGGCCGGTGCGTTCGGACACGATCATGGCCCAGGAGGTGTAGTGACCCTGCCCGAACGGGGACGACCCGGTCCTGGTGAGCACCGAGCCGTCGGATCTCAGCTCGACGCTGGCGAACTCCCCGCCACCGCTGAAGGCGGTGATCTCGACGTAGGTGGAGATACCGATCCCCAGTACCCGGCGGGCGCCCTGGCGGCGGCGGCGCTCCTGCTCGGCCCGCAGCTCGGTGTAGCCGGCGGCGTCGAGGGCCAGATCGAGAGCCGCCTCGTAGGCGCCGACGTCGTAGGTGGTGCCCACCGCCGTGGTGTGGGGGGTGTGGAACTCGGGGATCATGTTGAGCCTGCGGACCTCGGCGGGGTCCATACCGATCTCGGTGGCGAAGAGATCCACCCCCCGTTCGACGGCGGCCGCGGCCTCGGGTCGGCCGGCGCCGCGGTAGGCGACGAGGGGGGTGGTGTTGGTCACCACCGACACCGACGAGATACCGGCGTTCTCCCAGTCGTACACGCCGGTCAGCATGGTCTGGGTCATGAAGGGCAGCACAGCGCCCATCTCGGGATAGGCCCCGGCCTGCTGGATCACCTTCAGCTGGTAGGCGGTGATCTTCCCTTCGCGGGTCCCGCCCACGCGGAGGTACTGCACCTGACCGCGTCCGTGGCCCAGACCGGTCATGTTCTCCGTGCGGCTCTCGGTCCAACGCACCGGCCGTCCCACGGTGCGCGCCAGGTGGCCCAACAGGACCTCCTCGGGGTAGGCGCCGCTCTTGGCTCCGAAGCTTCCCCCCACGTCCTGCCCGATCACCCGCACCTGGGAGGGATCGAGCCCGTAGGCCTCGGCGAGGGCGTCGCGGACGGGGTGCACGCCCTGGCCCGACGCCCACTGGATCAGTCGGCCGTCCTCCCAGGTGGCCACGGCGCAGCGACCCTCGATGGGAACCGGGGCCAGAACCTGGTTCACCAGTCGCTGTTCGACGACCACGTCGCATCCGCTGAAGTCGGCCTCGGCGGGGGTGCCCAGGCGACCGA
>DRKF01000112.1 GCA_011051915.1 Acidimicrobiales bacterium
CCCACTTCTGTCTGGGAGTGCACTTCGCCCGCATGGAGCTGAGGGCCATGCTCGAGCGCCTGGCCGCCCAACTCGAGCACATCGAGCTGGCCGGGGAACCCGAGTGGGCCCGGGCGAACTTCGTTTCCGGGGTCAAACACCTCCCCGTGGCCTACCGGTTCGCGGACTGAATCGATCCGAGCCGGGCGACCACGGAACCTACCGGTCCGTACTCAGCCGCCGACAGGAACCAGGTCGGTTCGGGGCCACGATCGTGTCGCCGACGAACCCCGGGGCGGTCGGATCGACCGGTAGCCTCGTCCAGTCATCCCACCCCTGGAGGCGGATCCCTTGGATACGGCCGGACTCGAAGAGTCCCTGCTCACCCTGGCCCGGAACCACTACTGGACCTGGTCACCCGCCGTCAGAAGCCTGTTCGACCGGCTACCGGGCTTCACCGGGGACCACCACCCGGTCACAACCGTCTCGACCCTGAGCCACGAGGATCTGACCCGGCTGCTGGGCGATCCGGAGTTCGTCGCTGCTCTCGACCGCTCCGTCGACGAGCTGCACAGCGTCACCTCGAGGCGATCCTCCTCACCCGAGATCGCCTACTTCTCCCCCGAGTTCGGCATCAGCGAGCTGGTACCCCAGTACTCCGGCGGCCTGGGCGTGCTGGCGGGCGACCATCTGAAGGCCGCCTCCGATCTCGGGGTACCGCTCTGCGCGGTGGGCCTCTTCTACCGAGGGGGGTTCTTCCGCCAGCAGATCATCGCCGGTCGCCAGGTCGAGACGTACGAGACCCACACCCCCGAGCAGCTCGGCTGTATCGACACCGGGGTGGAGGTCCGGGTGCCCTTCCCCGGGGGTGACGTGTCGGCCCGGGTGTGGGAGATGGAGGTGGGGGCGGTCAGACTGTTCCTGCTCGACACCGACATCGCGTCGAATCCGACCGGGGCGCGGTCCATCACCGACCACCTCTACGGCGGGGATCGGCGTCACCGGCTGGAGCAGGAGCTCGTTCTGGGCGTGGGCGGGGCCCGGGCCCTGGCCGCTCTCGGGCTGGAGGTTCCCGTCCACCATCTCAACGAGGGCCACGCCGGATTCCTCGTCCTGGAGCTCCTCGATCGGCGGATCCGCGCCGGCGCCTCCCTCGATCGGGCCCTGTCCTCCATCCGACCGGGTCTCGTGTTCACCACCCACACACCCGTGCCGGCGGGGATCGACCGGTTCGAACCCGCCCTGGCCGGGGAGTACCTGCAGCCCTGGGCCGATCGCTGGTCGCTCCCCGTGGACGACCTGCTGTCGCTGGGAGCGGACCCCGACGACGACCCGCCCGCCTTCAACATGGCCGCCCTCTGCCTGAAGTCCTCGGGACGGGCCAACGGCGTTTCCCGCCTCCACGGTGAGGTCAGCCGTCGCCTGTTCGGACACGTACCCGGAGGCCGGGAGATCACCTCGGTGACCAACGGCGTCCACTCCCGCACCTGGGTGGCGCCATCGGTTCAAGAGGTGTTCGACCATGTCGCCGGCTCCCGTTGGGATGCGGCTGATCCCCGGGCCTGGGCCCGGATCGCCGAGCTGGACGACTCCACCGTCGAGACCCTGAGATCGGAGGCCCGGGTCGGGCTGAAGGAGATGCTGGCCTCCAGAACCGGTACGGAGCTGGATCCACGGTCCCTGGTCGTGGGTTTCGCCCGTCGCTTCGCCACCTACAAGAGAGCCGATCTGATCCTCGACTCACCCGAGCGTCTGGCCGCGCTTCTGTCCGACGACGAGAACCCGGTCCACTTCGTGTTCTCGGGCAAGGCCCATCCCGCCGACGAGGGTGGCAAGGCCCTCCTGGCCGAGATCGTGGCCTTCTCCCGATCGGCGGAGTCCAGGGGCCGGTTCACGTTCATCCCCGACTACGACATGGGAGTGGCCCGAGCCCTGGTGGCCGGGTGCGACGTCTGGTTGAACAACCCCATCCGTCCCCGCGAGGCCTCGGGCACCAGCGGGGAGAAGGTGGTGCTCAACGGGGGGCTCAACCTCTCCATCAGCGACGGCTGGTGGGCCGAGATGGCCGACGGCCGCAACGGCTGGACCATCCCCACCAGCGAGGCGGAGGATCCCGCCGTCCGCGATCGCGAGGAGTCAGAGGCACTTCTGGATCTCCTCACCGATGCGGTGCTGCCTCTCCACCACGGCCCCGACGGTCGGCTCTCGGCGGGGTGGATCGACCGGATCCGCCACTCGTGGGCCACCCTCGGTGCCCGGGTCGAAGCGGCCCGGATGGTCACCGACTACCGCGACGAGCTCTACCTCCCGGCCCTGGCGGAGGTCCGAGGGAGATGAGGATCTGGCCCGGGGACATGTACCCCCTCGGTGCCGTCCACGACGGCGCCGGTGTGAACTTCGCCGTGTACTCCGAGGTGGCCGAGATGGTCGAACTGTGCCTGTTCGAACCGGACGGCACCGAGACCCGGCTCGAGTTGCCCGAGGTGACCGCCTTCGTGCATCACGGCTACGTTCCCGGACTGCGCCCGGGTCAGAGATACGGGTACCGGGTGCATGGGCCCTGGGCCCCCGCCAAGGGCCAGCTCTGCAATCCGGCCAAGCTCCTCGTGGATCCCTATGCCAAGGCCCTCACCGGGGACGTCGTCTGGGGGGAGGAGGTCTACGGCCACACGCCCGACGACCTCGATCACCGTGATCTGCGCGACAGCGCCCCCTTCATGCCCAGGTCGGTAGTGATCGACCACTCCTACGACTGGGAGGGCGATGTCCGTCCGGACATCCCCCTCAACGACACGATCATCTACGAGACCCACGTCAAGGGCATCTCGATGACCCACCCCGGTGTCCCACCGGCGTTGAGGGGCACCTACGCGGGAATGGTCTGCCCCGCGGTGCTGGAGCATCTGACCTCCCTGGGCGTGACGGCAGTGGAGCTGATGCCGGTCCACCACTTCATCTCCGAGCACAGCCTCGTGCAGAGAGGACTCACCAACTACTGGGGGTACAACACCCTCTCCTTCCTCGCCCCCCACGGCCCCTACTCCTCCTCCGGGGACGGCGGAAGCCAGGTCCAGGAGTTCAAGTCCATGGTGAAGGCCTTCCATCGGGCCGGTATCGAGGTCATCCTCGATGTTGTGTACAACCACACCGCCGAGGGAAACCAGCTCGGACCGCTGCTCTCGCTGAAGGGATTCGACAACACCACCTACTACCGCCTCGATCCCGACAACCCCCGCCACTACGTGGATTTCACCGGCACCGGCAACAGCCTGAACATGCGCCACGCCCAACCGCTCCAGCTCATGATGGACAGCCTCAGGTACTGGATCGGCGACATGCACGTCGACGGTTTCCGTTTCGACCTGGCCTCCACCCTGGCCCGCGGCCTCTACGAGGTCGACCGGTTGTCATCGTTCTTCGATCTGATCCACCAGGACCCGGTGATCAACCAGGTCAAGCTCATCGCCGAGCCGTGGGACGTGGGTGAGGGCGGGTACCAGGTGGGCAACTTCCCTCCCAAGTGGTCGGAATGGAACGCCCGCTACCGGGACGGGGTCCGCGACTACTGGCGCAGCGCCGATTTCAGCCTGGCCGACTTCGCCTACCGCCTCACCGGAAGCTCCGATCTCTACGAGTGGTCGGGACGCCGCCCCTCGGCCAGCATCAACTTCGTGACCGCCCACGACGGATTCACCCTGGCCGATCTCGTCTCCTACGAACACAAGCACAACGAGGCCAACGGGGAGGACAACCGCGACGGGACGTCGGACAACCACTCGTGGAACTCCGGTGTCGAGGGCCCGACCGATGATCCCCGGGTGACCGAGGTGCGTTCCATCCGGGCCCGTTCCATGCTGGCGACACTCATGCTCTCCCAGGGTGTGCCCATGTTGCTCGGCGGCGACGAGATCGGACGTACCCAGCGGGGCAACAACAACGCCTACGCCCAGGACAACGAGATCTCCTGGTACGACTGGGGTGGCGCCGATCGGGATCTCGAGAAGTTCACCCGCCGGCTCATCGCCATCCGGCGCGATCACCCGACGTTCCGGCGCCGCCGCTGGTTCGAAGGCCGTCCCATCCACGGTTCGGGAGTCACCGACATCGGCTGGTACCGACCCGACGGCTCGAAGATGGAGTCCCACGACTGGGAGGTCGGATACGCCCGATCCCTGGCCGTGTTCCTCAACGGTGACGCCTTCCACGATGTCGGTCGACACGGCGAGCCGATCTGCGACGACAGCTTCCTGCTGTTGTTCAACGCCCGCCCCGACCCCACGACGTTCCTACTGCCCGACGGTCTGGGAGCCCAGGAGTGGGTCATCGAGATCGACACCGCCTCCGACTCCGCCGAGGGACGCTCTGTCTGCAGTGGCGACGAATGTGAACTCCGCGGTTGGGCCACGGTGCTGCTGCGCCGGATCCCGGGTGGCGACACCGGCGACGGCCGGGCCGCTGAGCCTGACACGGCCGGGCCATGAGGGTCCTGTTCGCCACCGCCGAGTTCGCTCCCGTGGCCCGGGTCGGGGGACTGGCCGAGGCCACCTCGGGACTGGTGGCCGCCCTGCGCCGGGACGGGGTCGAGGTCCAGGTGGTGCTGCCCGACTACCAGGGACTCGAGTTGACCGGCGAGATCGCCGTGGAGGTCGACGTCCCGGTGTGGCTCGACCACCTGCGTATCCGCCGGGGTCGGCACCCCGAGATCGGTGACCTCACCCTCGTGGACGTACCCGGAATCAGACGTCCCCATCCCTACGTGGACGAACAGGGCCGGGGGTGGCCCGACAACGACGCCCGGTTCATGGGCTTCTCCGCCGGCGTCGCCGCCCTCTGCCGCCGGGAGTCACCCGATGTGCTGCACCTGAACGACTGGCACACCGCAGCCACCCTCGGGCTGCTCACCGAACGCCCGCCGTCGGTGCTCACCATCCACACCCTGGGCTACCAGGGGGTCATGGACCGGTCGTGGCTCGACCACATGGTCGCCGACGCTCATCGTTTCGCCTGGTATGACGCCGCCAACCCCCTGGCCGGCGGCGTGGAACTGGCCGACCGGGTGGTGGCCGTCAGCCCCAACTACGCCCGGGAGATCCTCACACCCGAGGCCGGCATGGGTCTCGACGGTCGTCTCCGGGCCCTGGGCCAC
>DRKF01000113.1 GCA_011051915.1 Acidimicrobiales bacterium
CGAGGCCTTCGACCGTCTCGTCGACGCTGCCAACGATGTCGAGGACCGCCGGGAACTCGCCCGGGCCCGGGCGGACGACGACTACGTACCGTGGGACGAAGTGAAGGCGATGCTGGGGTTCGAGTGAGCCGCTACCGGGTAGAGGTGGCCCGCCGAGCGGTGAAGGCGATAGCCAGGCTTCCACGCCAGGACCAACAGCGCATTCGAGCCGCGATCGAGCTACTCAGCCACGAACCCCGACCCCCGGGCTGCACAAAGCTCACGGGAGAGGACTCCGTGTATCGGGTGCGGATCGGCAACTACCGGATGCTCTACGAGGTCGTCGACGAGCGCCTCGTGGTCCACGTGGTGCGCGTCGGTCACCGTCGTGACGTCTGTCGGGAACGCTGACCGGTTCGGGACGAATCCATGTCGTTCCAATGGCCGGCGGAGTGGTCGGGCCGGTGGGTGTCTCCGGAGGGTGGATGGGCCCGGACCGGGATGTCCCGCCGGTGGCGGGGTTGTCGGGCCGACTCCGGTCGGGTCAGAAACCGATGTCGAGGTCGCCGGGGGTGACCAGGCCGCTCTCGTAGGCGAACACCACCGCCTGGGCCCGGTCCCGCAGCCCCAGCTTGGTGAAGATGGCCGACACGTGGGTCTTCACCGTGGCGGTGCCAATGAAGAGGGTCTCCGATATCTCGGTGTTGGCGGCCCCGCGGGCCAGCTCGGTGAGCACCTGGCGTTCACGGTCGGTGAGGGTCTCCAGCCGACGGCTGATGTCGGTGTCCACGGCGAGGGTCCGGGCGAAACGGCCGATCAGACGGCGGGTGATGGTGGGGTCCAGTAGGGCGCCCCCGTCGGCGACGGTGCGGACCGCGGGGGCCAGGTCCTCCGGGGGGATGTCCTTGAGCACGAAGCCACTGGCCCCCGCCTGCAGGGCCCGGAACACGTACTCGTCGGGATCGAACGTGGTCAGGATGATTATCCGGAGGGGCCAGTCGACCTGATCGAGGATCGTGGCGGTGGCGGTGAGACCGTCCATCTCGGGCATCCGTATGTCCATGAGAACCACGTCGGGACGGTGTTCGAGGGTGGCCTCGACGGCTTCCAGGCCGTTCCCGGCCTCGGCCACCACCTCGATGTCGGGCTGGTGGCCCAGCACCATGGCGAAACCCCGGCGCACCAGGGCCTGATCGTCGACGACCACCACCCGTATGGTCATGTCGACGGCCCGCCCAGGGGGAGGTGGGCCTCCACCACGAAGCGGTCCGGGGCCCGCCGTTCGGCCTGCAGGGTTCCGCCCAGCAGAACGGCCCGCTCGGTCATGCCGGCTATTCCGAAGCCCGACTCGGGAAGGTCGGACACCTGGCCGATGGTGTCCCCGACGGTGTTGACGATCTCGATGTCGAGCCCGGTGTCGTCGGCATCGACCCTGATCTCCACCTTCGGCTCCGGTCCGGCGTGCTTCACGACGTTGGTGAGCGACTCCTGGACGATACGGAACGCCGAGAGGTCGACCGCGGTGGGCAGGGCGACGGTTGGGTCGGAGATCTCGACGGTGACTTCGGCGCCGGTGCGCCGCAGGCTCTCGGCCAGGGATGGAATGTCGGCGAGTCCTCTCTGGGGACCGAGGTCGTCTGCACCGTGCCCATCGGATTCGGTTCTGAGCACACCGAGCAGGTGGCGGAGTTCCCCCAGGGCCCGCCGACCGGCGCTCTCGACGTCACCCATGGCCTCGATGGCCGCGTCGGGGTCGTCCCGGGCGATGGTCTTGGCGGCTCCGGCCTGCACGGTCATCATCGATACCTGATGGGCGACCACATCGTGTAGTTCCCGGGCGATCCGGGACCTCTCCTCGACGACGGCCCGGCGGGCCCGGGCCTGCTGTTCGGCCTCGAGGATGCGGGCCCTCTCCCTGAGCAGGGCCAGGTAGTCGCCGCGGTTCCTCACCCTCCGTCCCACGTACCAGGCGCCCGCTCCGAAGATCACGGCGGGGACGATGTCGACCCGCTGGCTGGGGTCGATGGCCGTGGCGGCGATGCTCACGGCGATGACCCCCACGACCGTGGCCAGACCGACTCGAGGGTCCGCCGTGTAGCGGCCGACGGAGTACATGGCGATGACCAGGACGATGTCCTGGCCGTCGCCGAAACCGGCCAGGGCCCAGACGATCAGCACCCCGGCCAGGAACACCGCGACCCCGACGGGGTGGCGGCGACGTTCGACCAGGGAACCGGCCGCCACGGCCAGAAGGACCACCGCGGCGGGGGCCAGGTCGGTGATCGACCCGGTGGTGAGGCCCCGTCCGTCCTCGACGGCGCTGGCGGCCACCGTGAGCAAGGACACGACGAACATCGCCGCCGCCAGCAGGGCGTCCGACGTGCGGGGCCAGCGGGTGAACGGACCCCGGTAGGGGCGGGGATCGCCGGGGTCCAGACGGGCGACGAGGGAGCGCCAGGGGATCGGGCTCATGCGGTGTCCCCGCGGAGCGGAATCCGCGTCGCGGTGAGGCCGGGAACCCGTGCCCCCGCTCGGCCGGCGGTGACGGCGCTCGTGGTCGGGGTTGTCGTGGCCACCCCAGAGACCGTACCGGTCGGTACTGCCGGAGGGGTGGGGGCGCGACCGGGGCGAGGGGGTGTTGTCGGTCCGGGCCGGGGATTCCGTTGCCTTCGTGCTGGTCTCGTGCATGTGAGCGGAGTCGCGTCTCGGTTCGCCGTGGTTCGATCGGTCCACCGACTCGACATGTCGGCCCCTTCGGTCTGGTGGCTGCTGCCTGTGGAGAGTCAACCGGCCCCGGGGGACGTGGTCATCCCTCCCCGAGGGGATCTCGATCTCCGTCCGGAGACTGACCCCGCCTTTGGAGGCGCCGCCTGGCGGACCGGCGGCGCGCCGTGCCCCGGGAGTCAGTCCGGGGCCTGAGAGGCGGCCCGGTCGCGGGGGAGTCGTCGACCGCCTTCGAGTCGACGCCGTTTCCTCAGGTGTGACACTTGACACACCTGTCTCGGCGGTGTTGTCTGCACTTGGCCGTATCGGAGGGGCTCAAGAGTTGTGAGTCACGACCGCACGGCTCCGACCGGTATCGGTCGAACCACGTCGAGGCGTCCCTTCACGGGGCGCCCGACCCGAGGGACACCTGGGGGAACAGGGAATGCCACTACTGGACCGCAGCGAGTACTACGACCTCATCCGCACCACCAACTGGACTCCGAGCTACGTTCCCGAGGACGAGCTCTACCCCGAGGAGATGTCGGGTTCCCGCGGTATTCCCATGGAGAAATGGGAGACCTTCGACGAGCCCTACAAGGTGGCCTACGGCGAGTACGTGGCCAACCAGCGGGAGAAGGACGCCGGCGCCTACTCCGTGAAGGCGGCCCTGGAGAGGTCCAACTTCGTCGACAACGCCGACCCGGGGTGGATCAGCATCCTCAAGGCCCACTACGGGGCGATCTCGGTTCCGGAGTACGCGGCCATGACCGGTGAGGCCCGCATGGCCCGGTTCTCCAAGGCCCCGGGCAACCGCAACATGGCCGTGTTCGGGATGATGGACGAGACCCGCCACGGGCAGATCCAGCTCTACTTCGCCCACGAACACACCAGACGAAGCCGCCAGTGGGACTGGGCCCACAAGGCCATGCACGCCAACGAGTGGGGGGCTCTGGCCGCCAGGCACTTCTTCGACGACATGATGATGACCCGAGACGCCATATCGGTGTCGTTGATGCTGACCTTCGCCTTCGAGACCGGTTTCACCAACATGCAGTTCCTGGGCCTGGCCGCCGATGCCGCCCAGGCCGGCGACCACACCTTCGCCAACCTGATCTCGAGCATCCAGACCGACGAGGCCCGTCACGCCCAGCAGGGTGGGCCCAACCTGAAGATCCTCATCGAGAACGGCAAGAAGGACGAGGCCCAGCAGATGATCGACGTCGCCTTCTGGCGGTCGTGGAAGCTGTTCAGCGTTCTGACCGGGCCGATGATGGACTACTACACCCCCCTCGAGAGCCGCGAGCAGTCCTTCAAGGAGTTCATGCAGGAGTGGATCATCGGGCAGTTCGAACGCCAGATCACCGATCTGGGGTTGGACACCCCCTGGTACTGGGACGAGTTCATCCGGGCCCTCGACGAGACCCACCACGGTATGCACCTGGGTGTCTGGTACTGGCGACCCACCGTGTGGTGGAACCCCGCCGCCGGCGTGACCCCCGAGGACCGCGACTGGCTGGAGGAGAAGTACCCCGGCTGGAACGACACCTGGGGCAACGTGTGGGACCTCATCATCGAGAACCTCACCGAGGGGCGTCCCGAGCTGACCGGTCCGGCGACCCTGCCGATGATCTGCAACATGAGCAACATTCCCATCGTCGGTACCCCGTCCAACGGTTGGAACGTCAAGGACTACCCCCTGGTACACAACGGCAGGCTGTACCACTTCGGCTCCGAGCCGGACCGTTGGTGCTTCGAGCAGGACCCCGAGCGCTACCAGGGGCACCTCAACTTCATCGACCGGTTCCTGGCCGGATGGATCCAGCCCCCCGACCTCTCAGGTGGTCTGGCGTACATGGGACTGGCGCCCGGCGAGATCGGTGACGACGCCCACAACTACGAATGGGTGGCCCGCTACATGCCCGCCCAGGCGGCGGCGAGCTGAACGGCTAACCGCGCACCGGCAAGAGGAACCAGGAGACAGGAAATCCGCGATGGCTCTATTCCCACTCAGCTCCAACTTCGAGGGTGATTTCGTCCTCCAGTTGGTACCCGTCGATGACGAGCAGACCATGGACGAGGTGGCCGCCGCCTGCGCCGAGCACTCGGTCAACCGGAGGGTCCGACCCCAGCCCGACAAGGTCATGAGAGTTCGGCGACATTCCACGGGCGATCTGTTCCCCCGCGACATGAAGGTGAAGGACGCCGGGCTGATGCCCACCGAGACCGTCGACATCATCTTCGCCGACAGTTGATCAGCCCCGGTCACCGGCGAGGCAGGTGAGATGGCCATGGAGAAGATCTGCACCCTCGACGACGTGTGGGAGGGGGAGATGGACTGCTTCGAGGTGGAGGACGGCCGGGAGGTACTGGTCGTCTGCCTCGAGGGGGGAGAGGTCAAGGCCTTCCAGGCCATGTGTCCCCACCAGGAGATCTCCCTGGTGGAGGGCCAGCTCCAGGGAAGTGTGCTCACGTGCCGGGCCCACCTGTGGCAGTTCGACTGCACGACGGCCAAGGGCATCAACCCCGACGACTGCCGTCTCGCCGAGTATCCCGTGGAGGTGAGGGGGGAGGACGTCTACGTCGAGGTAGCGGGGATCGAACCGTTCAAGTCACACACCTAGCCGGATTCGAGACGGCTGAACCCATGGCCGGGGGGCACGTCCCGGCCCGCCACCCACACCTCCATCGGTGGGGAAACGAAACCCAGGAAAGGCAGATTCGATGACAACCCAGGAAAGCGTCTCGGAGGGCTACCGCAACAACCGGGTGGGCCCGATCCTCCGTTCGGGCGATGTGGCCCTCGCCGCCGTCGACGCGGTCGAGGTCGACAACCCCGACAAGGAGGTGAGCATCGAGGACCGGGCCGCATACGTGCGGATCGAGTGCGAGGGGGAGTGCGTGCTCACCCGCGAAACCATGGAGGAGATGCTCGGACGCCACTTCGAGATGAGTGAACTGGAGGTGAACCTGAGTTCCTTCTCCGGGCAGATCGACATGTCGGCGGACCGGGTCCGCTTCTACCTCAACCGCAAGATCTGAAGCCTGCCGCTCCGGTCCTCCGCGGCCGGCCCGAACGGCGGCGCCGATCGACAACCCGACACCCGATCACGACATCACCACACACCGGGGAAGCCAACAACCCGACACCCGATCACGACATCACCACACACCGGGGAAGCCAACAACCCGACACCACATCACCACACACCGGCCGAGTAACCCGGTCGGGCCCTGAGGGGGGAGCCGAACATGACCGACGCACCCGAGGTGCTCAAGCCACTGCGGACCTGGTCCCATCTCGCCGGACGGCGGCGCCGTCCCACCGAGTACGAGGTCGTGTCCACCAATCTGCACTACCGCCAGGACAATCCCGACTCGCCCTGGGAACTGGATCCGGACATCCACATGAACAAGTGGTACCGGCAGTACTGCAATGACAGCCCACTGCGTCACGAGGACTGGGACGCCTTCCGGGATCCCGACCAGCTCGTGTACAGGACGTACAACATCCTCCAGGACGGTCAGGAGACCTACGTCCGAAGTGTTCTCGAGCAGTTCAGCGATCGTGAACACGATTCGGGACTGTCCCCGGAGTGGGTGGCCGTGCTGGCGTCGCACTACACCCCGGCCCGATACCTGTTCCACACCCTGCAGATGGCATCGTCATATCTGTCGCAGATGGCTCCGGCGAGCACGATCTCGAACTGCACGACGTTCCAGACCGCGGACTCCCTCCGGTGGCTGACCCACACGGCCTACCGCACGGTGGAGCTCTCCCGGACCCACCCCGGCGCCGGATTCGGTGAGAAGGAGCGACAGCTCTGGGAGCAGGACCCCGCCTGGCAGGGATTCCGAGAGCTGATGGAGAAGGCCCTGGTGGCCTGGGACTGGGCGGAGGCGTTCACCGCGGTGAATCTGGTGGCCAAGCCCGCGATCGAGGGCGCGGTCATAGCCGGGTTGGCAGCGGCGGGGAGAGCCGAGGACGACCTCCTGCTGGCCCTGCTGGCCGACAGCCAGATGCGCGACGCCGAACGGCACCGCCGCTGGGCCTCGGCCCTGGTGGGCATGGCCCTGGAGACCGAGGGGAACAAGGCGGTCCTCGATGAGTGGGTGGCCGGGTGGCAGCCCCTCGCCGACAACGCCGTGGACGCGTACTGCTCCGGACTTCCCGGAGGGGACAAGATCGCGGAGGAGACCAAGACCGCCGCGGCCGCCTTCCGGACCCAGGCCGGTCTGGATTGAGTGCGGCCGGCCACCGCTCGAGGTTCCGGTGAGGTCCCAGCCGGCTTCCCGCCCACGAGCGCTGTCCGGTGGCGGCAGGTGGGGGAGCGATTGCCCATGAGTACTCATACTGTCTCCACGCCCGACGGTGGGGTCAGCTTCGAGCAGCGGGAGGAACATCACAGTCTCCTGCAGGCGGCGCTGGCCGCGGGGGTGGGGTTTCCCTACGAATGCAGTTCGGGGGGATGTGGATCCTGCCGGTACACACCGGTGGAGGGGGATGTGGAGGTCCTCTGGGAGGACGCTCCGGGACTGACCCGTCGCGATCGCCGCAAGGGGGTGCAGCTCGCCTGTCAGAGCCGGGCCCG
>DRKF01000114.1 GCA_011051915.1 Acidimicrobiales bacterium
TCCGACGCCGCCGCCACCCGGGACCTCCCTTCGACCGCGGACACCGGAATCATCCCCGCCGAGGTCGTGCACACCTCGGCCCTGGCGGCTCTCGCCGATCGGTTCGCCGCGGTCGTACCGGCCTCGGCCCTGCTCGACTGAGAGGGGCTGTCCCCCACCCCCACCTCCCGTCCGTCGGCGGTCCCCGCCGTCTCTCTTGTAACCCCTGCGAACGGGGGCTAGTTTGATCGAGGTTCGGTCACGCAGAGTGGTTTTCCGGCCTCGGAACGCCCCGGCCGGGCCGCATCGATTCGCCGTAGGTGGGAAGGGACCGAGGGTGGGCACGAAAGACGTGAAGTTCGGGACCGGACAGCCACGGCGGCGCCCGAAGCGGTTCCAGGTGTGGATCCAGTTCACGGCGGCCCTGACCATGGCCCTCGCGGTCCTCATCGCTCCTTCACCGCGACCGGCGGCCGCCTCGGGCGAACTCGACTGGTGGAATGTCCAGTTCCGGCCCTACGACGTCAGGGACATCGCCTCCAATCCGGTCCGGGAGGCTCTGTACGCCTCGATCGGCCTCTACGACGCCGACCACCCCAACTCCGTGGTCGAGATCGACCCGGCCTCGGGAGCGATCCTCCGAAGCCTCCCGTTGCAGAGCAACCCGAACCGACTGGCGATCTCCGATGACGGCACGGTGCTGTACGTGGCCCTCGACACCGCCAACAGCATCGTGGCCGTCGACACCGCCACCATGACGATCAGCTCGGGCTTCTTCACCAGCACCGACATCGTCGGGCACCCCGTCAGGGTGGTCGACATGGCCGTTCGTCCCGGTCATCCCGACATGCTCGCAGCGAAGCTCGTCCGGAACTCCACTGCCCACACCCCGTCGACGATCACGATGTTCGTGGCGGGCCGGCCCCTGCCGCCAGCGGACATCCACCCTGCGATATCCGAGGAGATCGAGTTCCTCGACGGTGACACCCTGATCGGCCTGGTCCCGTATTCCCCGTCCCTCTACCGGATTCCCGTTGCCGAGGACGGGACCATCGGCCGCGAGCAGAGGCTGAATGTCGATGGCCTGTGGGGCGGACAGATCCAGCTCTCCATAGTCGACGGTCGGATATACAGCACCGCCGGACAGATTGTGGATCCCTCCACCGGCGAACGTGGGGCCTCATTCCCCCAGAGTGGGCCGATGGTCGCCACCTCACGGGCCGATCGACTGTTCCGCCTCGTCGATATCGGGGGAACCAGGGGAAACCCGAACCTGACCCTGGTCTCCTACCGATCCACCGACTACTCACCAGTGGCCTCCAGGCCGCTCATGAGTGCCCTCACGAAGTCCCAACAGGACCAGCTCCGCTACATGGGGGCGATCCGGATGGTCGAGACATCGGCGGGGCTGGCCGCGATCGTGTCCCGCGGCGGCAACGGCGGGCCGCCGGTCTCGGGCCTGGTGCTCATGGGATCGGGAGTATCCGCCGTTTCGAGTCCGCCGCGATACCTCACGGCCCGGGTGGCCGATTCCCAGATCCGGATCCGGTGGGGCGGCCCCCGCTGGCCGGGCGCCAGTGGTGTCTCCGGTTACGAGGTGAGGGTCATCGACAACGACGGCCTGGACCTGACCGTCACCACCGAGGAAACCACCTATCTATTCACCGGACTGACGAACGGTATCCGCCACCAGTTCGAGATCCGAGCCGTCGGACCGGCGGGAACCAGCGACCCCCTGACGGGATCTGCCGTTCCACGGTTCTCGCCGCGGACCCGGCCCGCCGGCTACCGACTCCTGGAGAGCGACGGACAGATCCACGTGTTCGGTTCCGCCTCCTATCTGGGGGATCCCTCGGCTTCCATGGGAGGCCGCCGGGCCATCGGTCTGGCGTCATCGCCGACCTTCGACGGCTACCGCGTCCTGCTGTCCGACGGCGAGGTTCTCTCCTACGGCGACGCCGCTCCGAGCTTCGACGTCAGCGATGTGGAGCTCGAACCGGGCGAACACTGGGCGGCCATCGCCGGCGATCCGCCCACCGGCGAATATCGCCTGTTCACGAACCGTGGTCGGGTCCTCAGCTTCGGTCTGGCGTTCAAGATCAGTCACGGCCCCATCTCCAACCTCGCCGGCGACATCGTGGCGGCGGTGGTCACCCCCTCCGGTCGGGGCGCCTACATGCTCGGAGCCGACGGTGGGGTCTTCACCCTCGGCGACGCCCAGTTCTTCGGATCCGTGCCCGAGGTCCTCCCCGGCCGAACCCTGGACTGCCCCGTGGTGGGCCTGGTCCCCACCCCGACGGGAAAGGGCTACTGGCTGGTCGCCTGCGACGGCGGGGTGTTCGCCTTCGGCGACGCCCCCTTCGTCGGATCCCTGCCGGGTATCGGAGTACGGCCCGTGAAACCGGTGAACGGCCTGGTGCCTTCCGGCAGTGGATACACAATGGTGGCCGAGGACGGCGGAACCTTCGTGTTCGGTGACGCCCCGTTCTTCGGAAGCCTCGGAGCCGAACCTCCCGACACCCCCGTGGTGGCGATCAATCCCTATCTGCTGCCCTGACCCGCTTCCCCGGGGTGGGGGACACCCCCTCCAGGGCCACCCACCTCGCTGATGTTCTCCGCCCATCGGAGTTCATCGGCGGAGAGATCCTCGGCCAGGGGCAGGTCCATGGCCGTGTCGGGCAGGAAGCGCCAGGCCACCAGCCCGGCTGCTCCCACGACGACTGCCGCCACCAGCATCGAGAGGCGGAATCCGTCCATCCACGCCGCCCGGGCCGCCACGACCAGGGCCCGGCCCGGCGCATCGGGGGCACCACCGGCCACCCTCAGGGCCCCGGCCAGCGAACCCGTGATGCCTTCCTGGGCCCGGTCGGGGAAGGTCTCTATCGCTCCGGAGAGCCCGGCCACGTATCGTGAGGCCAGCACACTGCCGAACACCGCCACCCCGAGTGAACCCCCGAGTTCCCTGGTCGTGTCGTTCATGGCCGAACCCATACCCGACTGCTTCCGGGGCACCGTCGACATGAGCAGGTCCGTGGTGGGCGACATCGCGGTTCCCATTCCCAGAGCCATCACGAAGAGACCGGTGATGAGAACCAGGTAGCTGGAGTCGACCCGGGTGACCGAGGCCGTGAGGATTCCCCCGGCGACCATCCACATTCCCGCCGCCACCACCCGGCTCTTGCCGAAGCGCTCGGCCAGCCGGGCCGATCGTGGGGCGGCGAGCATCACTCCCGCCGAAATCGGCAGGAGCCGGACGGCGGCCTCGAGGGGCGAATATCCCCACACCAGCTGCAGCATCTGGGTCATGGAGAAGAACATCCCCATGAGGGCGAAGAACGTCATGGTGAGAATCAGTGAGGAGATTCCGAACCCGGCGATGCGGAACAGCCTCACATCCAGCATCGGGTGTTCGACGTGGAGCTCCCACAACACGAATGTGACTGCGGCCAGCAGACCCACCGAACCGACCGCCATGGTGGAGGAACCCAGCCAGCCACGGGACGGTGCCTCGATGATGGCGTAGACGATGGAACTCAGCGCCACCGCGGACAGTATTGCCCCGACGATGTCGAGGGGACTGTCGTGTTCCCCGCGGCTTCGCGGCACCATCGATGCTCCGAGAAGCAGAGCCAACAGGACGAACGGCAGGTTGACCGCGAAGACCGCGCTCCACTCGAAGTGCTCCAGCACCAGCCCACTCAGGAGGGGACCTATGGCCGCCCCGGCACCGCTCACCCCCGCCCAGATCGCCACCGCCCGGGCTCTCTCCTCGGCCGGGAAGATGTTGGTGATGATCGACAGCGTCGCCGGCATCACCATGGCGGCTCCCGCCCCCATGACCACCCGGGCCGCGATCAGTTGACCGGCGCCGTCGGCGAGGAACGCGGCGTATCCCGTGGCCCCACCGAACAACAGCAGACCGAACTGCAGAATCCCCTTGCGCCCGTAGCGATCCCCGAAGTTGGCGGCGCCGAACAGCAGACCGGCGAACATCAGGGAGTAGCCGTCGACCATCCACTGAAGCTGAGAGTTGGTCGCCCGGAGCTGCTCGCTGAGGCTCGGGAGGGCGACATTCAGCGAGGTGTTGCCGATCATGATGATCACCAGACTCAGGCACAGCACCGACAGCGACCACCAGCGTCTGCGGTATGTCTCGGGATCTATCCCGTGGCCGAGGTCGAACTCGGGTCGGGGTTCACCCGAATCGGACTCCGCGACCGGGCGACGGCTCTGGTCGGTCAAGTCGTACTCCTCCTCGAGTCACAGCAGCGGGCACAGCGACCCGCCGGTCCGTCCGAATCCGGGGTGGGCAGGCACTCTCGGTCCACTACTGCCGGAACGATAGGCCCCGATTGCGACAATCCACATTCCTTCGCCGATACCGACGCCGGTGGAGCGGTTCCGCCCGTGATGCCGACTCCCGGTGCACCCCTATCATCGCCGGGGTGACCCACCACCTGGCCCAGTTGAACCTGGCCCGCCTGCGCCGGCCCCTCGACCACACCGAGACCGCCGAGTTCGTGGCGGCCATCGAGCCGATCAACGCCCTGGCCGAGGTCAGCCGGGGGTTCGTCTGGCGTCTGACCGATGACCACGGACGCTCGGCCTCCCACGTGAGTATCGACGCCATCGACGACCCCCTGGTGATCGTCAACTACACGGTCTGGGAGGACCTGGAATCCCTGCGCCACTACGCCTACCGCAGTGGTCACGGCAGCTACTTCCGACGTCGGCGGGAGTGGTTCGAGAAGCCCACCCGGGCCATGAACGTCAACTGGTGGACGCCTGCGGGTGTGATTCCCGGGTTGGACGACGCATACCAGCGCCTGGAACACCTACGCGCCAACGGCCCTTCGGACACCGGATGGCCGATGACCGAGCCCCGCGACCCACCCCGCCGCTAGACGCCGATCTCAGCCTCCGTGGGTATCCCGATCACCCAGATGGTCGCCAAGGGGCCGGTGGGCCCCGACATCAGCCCCCGACATCAGCCTCCGTGGGTATCCCGCAGCTCCCGCTTGAGGACCTTTCCGGTGGCGTTGTGGGGTATCTCGTCGGTGAACACCACCGACTGGGGGACCTTGAACCGGGCCAGGTTCTCCCGGCAGTGGTTGATGATCCTCACCTCGTCGATGGAGACGTCGGGCTTGGCGACCACGACCGCCCGGCCCACCTCCCCCCACTTCTCGTTCGCCACCCCTATGACCGCCACCTCGGCGATCTCGGGCAGCTGGTAGATGACCGCCTCCACCTCGGCGGGGTAGACGTTCTCACCGCCGGAGATGTACATGTCCTTCCACCGGTCGACGATGTAGACGAACCCGTCCTCGTCGACCCGGGCGGCGTCACCGGTCCTGAGGAACCCGTCCTCGAAGGCCTCGGCGGTGGCCTCGGGCCGGTTCCAGTACCCGGGGGTGATGTTGGGTCCCCGCACCCACAGCTCCCCCATCACACCTGGAGCCACATCGACTCCCTCGGCATCCACGATCCTGACCTCGCAGTGCATGGCGGGCAGCCCGGCCGAGCCCAGCTTGACGGTGCAGTCCTCCGGCTTCAGGGCGGTCACGAGGGGACTGGTCTCGGTCATGCCGTAGGCCTGCTGGAGGGCCAGTCCCTTGGCGGCCCAGGTCTCGATGAGGGGAACGGGTGTCGGGGCACCCCCCACCGCGGCCGCCTCGATCGTCGGGAACGAGGCCTCGGCGAATCCGGGTACCTGGCTCATGAACAGGAAGTTGGCCGGCACCCCGATGAAGTGGGTGACCCCCAGCTCGGTGTCGCTGAGCAGATCCAGGGCCGCGGCCGGGTCGAAGGTCCGCATGACGATGTTCCGCCCCCCGAAGTGGAACGCCGGGTTGGCGAACACGTTCAGGCCCCCGGTGTGGAACAGGGGAAGGAAGGCCAGGTTCGTCATCTCGGCACTGGAGCCGTAGAACTCCACCCCGTTCACCGCGTTCCAGAACACCATCCCCTGGGTGATCTCCGCCCCCTTGGGCCGACCGGTGGTGCCCGAGGTGTACATGATGGTGACGATCGTGTCGTGGGTGCAGCGGTGGGACACGAATCCGCCGCCGGCGGCGGCTATGACGTCCTCGTATCCGGCGACCCGGCCCGAACCGCCGTCCCAGTTCAGTATGTGGGGGATCTGACAGGAGGCTGCCAGGGCCTCGGCGGTCGCCACGAAGTCGTCGTCGGTGATGATCGCCGTCGGGGTGCAGTCCCCCAGGATGAACTGCAGCTCGGGTATCGCCAGCCGCCAGTTGAGGGGCACGAAGATCGCTCCCAGCTTCCAGCAGGCGAACTGCACCTCGAAGAAGTTCGTGTTGTTGTGGGCCAGCACGGCCACCCTGGACCCCGGTTGGATCCCGAATTCGACGGAGAGGGCGTGAGCCAGGCGTTCGGTCCGCTCGTTCATCTCCCGGTAGGTGAAGGACCGGCCCGTCGCCAGATCCAGTTGGGCGGGGTGATCGGGTCGGGTGAGGGCGTGATGGGCGATCCAGTCGTAGGAAGGTGTGCTCATGTCGTCTCCGGCTCCGTTGCTCCCCCTACGTGTCCCCCCGGGGGTTCGAAGGAGGGCCCCCGGCCCTGGAAACCGACCCGGGGGAATCCGTCGATGATGCCCCAGATCCGGAATCGAGGTCGAGGGACCACCACGGCGAGACGGACGGCGAGCCGGGACCGCATCGAAGCATCGGCGCGGGACGGGGCGCGGGGAATTCCCGCCTCGGGTCCCGGGCTATCCTTTGACCGGACGAAATCCCGGGCCGGGAGTCCGCCGGTGAGACCGGCAACACCGCCCCGCCCGGTCGAAACCAGGTGACAGTGCGCATAGCGGTACCCAAGGAAGAGGCCGGGGAACGCCGAGTGGCCATGACCCCTCCGGTCACCCGCCGTCTGATCGACAGCGGGCACAGTGTGGTGGTCGAGGCCGGCCTGGGCGAGGCCGCGGGATTCCCCGACAGCGCCTACGTCGAGGCCGGGGCCGAGGTCAGTCCGACTCCCTGCGAGGGAGCCGAGCTGATCCTCGTCGTCGGGCCGCCCACTCCCGAACGCGCCGCCCACGTACCCGAGGATGCCGCCCTGGTCGGACTCCTGAACCCCTTCGCCTCGGGGGAACTGATCAACCTCCTGACCGAGAGGCGCATCACCGCCTTCGCCATGGAGGCCATTCCCCGCACCACCCTGGCCCAGGGCATGGACGCCCTGTCGTCCCAGGCCTCCGCCGCGGGATACCAGGCGGTACTCCTGGCCGCGGCGGAGTCACCGCGGATCTTCCCGATGATGATCACCGCCGCGGGCACCATTCCCCCCGTGAAGGTGCTGGTTCTCGGTGCGGGGGTCGCCGGCCTGCAGGCCATCGCCACCGCCCGTCGGCTGGGTGCGGTGGTGTCCGCCTACGACATCCGCCCCCAGGTCAAGGAGCAGATCGAGAGTCTCGGGGCCCGGTTCATCGCCGCTCCCGTGGACGAGTCGGTGGCTGCCGCCTCGGGATACGCCAAGGAGGTCAGCGACGACACCCAGCGCCGTCAGCAGGCCGCCCTGGCCGGGTCGGTGGCCGATTCCGACGTCGTGATCACCACGGCCCAGATCCCCGGGCGACCCGCTCCCCTGCTGATCTCGCGGGAGATGGTCGAACAGATGGGCCCCGGCTCGATCATCGTCGACGTGGCCGCCCCGACCGGCGGCAACTGCGAGTTGACCCGGCCCGACGAGGCGGTCGACCACCGGGGTGTGAGGATCCTGGGCCCCACGGATCTGGCCGGCCGGGTGGCGATGGACGCCAGTCAGATGTACGCCCGGAACCTGGCGGCGTTCATCGGGCGGATCACCGACGACAACGCCGAGCTCTCCTGCGACTTCGACGACGAGATCGTCTTCGGGGCCTGCATCACCCACGACGGCGAGATAACCCATCCGGTGACCCGCCGCTCGATGGGCACCACCCCCGCCGCCGCCACCACCCCCGAAGATGAGGAGGAATCTTGAGTCCACTGGTCGTCGGAATCACCGTGTTCGTCCTGGCCTCGTTCGTCGGGCTCGAACTCATCAGCAAGGTTCCCCCCACCCTCCACACCCCGCTGATGTCGGGGGCCAACGCCATCTCGGGTATCACCATCATCGGGGCTCTCACCTCCGCCGGTCTGGGTGAGTCGGGCCTGGCCCAGGTCCTGGGTTTCCTGGCCGTGGTGACCGCCACCATCAACGTGGTGGGCGGGTTCCTGGTGACGGATCGGATGCTGGAGATGTTCAAGAGCCGGACGGCCCCCAAGTCGGGTTCCGATGGTTGAGATCCTCTACCTGGCGGCGGCGGTCGCCTTCATAGTCGGACTCAAGCAGCTCGGCAGCCCCAGAACGGCCCGGTCGGGAAACCGCATCGCGGCCCTGGGCATGCTGGCGGTGATCATCATCACCCTGGTGACCGAGGATGTCGTCAACTGGGTCACGATCGGCGCCGGTCTGGCCGTCGGAACCGCCCTGGGTGCCTGGTTCGCGGTCAGGGTCCAGATGACCTCCATGCCCCAGATGGTCGCGGCGTTCAACGGTTTCGGCGGGCTGGCGTCGGCCCTGGTGGCGGCGGTGGCCGTGGTCGAGGTGGATCTGGGCTCCATACCCCCCGAGACCAGTGTGGCCCTGCTGGCGTCGCTGATCATCGGCGCGGTGACCTTCACCGGGAGCTTCGTCGCCTACGCCAAGCTCCAGGGCATCCTGCCCGGCCGCCCCCTCCTGTTCCCTGGACAGAACATCGTCAACGGTCTGCTCATGGCGGCGATGGTGGGTATCGCCATCCGGGCCGGTGTCCGGGCCGAGGCCCTCTCCTACTGGGCCGTGGGGGGTATCGCCCTGGTCATCGGAATCCTGGCGGTCATCCCCATCGGTGGCGCCGACATGCCGGTGGTCATCTCCCTGCTGAACTCCTTCTCGGGTCTGGCCGCCGCCGCGGCCGGCTTCGCCATCGAGAGCAATCCCCTCATCATCGGCGGTGCCCTGGTCGGAGCGGCCGGCCTCATCCTCACCGTGCAGATGACCGAGGCCATGAACCGCTCCCTGGCCAACGTGCTCTTCGCCGGTTTCGGATCGGGAGGGGCCACCGACGCCGACTCCACCATCGGCGAACGCCCGGTGAGGCGGGCCACCGCCGACGACGTGGCCATCGCCCTGCGCTACGCCCAGTCGGTGGTCTTCGTCCCGGGGTACGGCCTGGCGGTGGCCCAGGCCCAGCACGCCCTGCGGGAGCTGGCCGACGCCCTCGAGGAGGAGGGCGTGGACGTCCAGTACGCCATCCATCCCGTCGCCGGACGCATGCCCGGTCACATGAACGTTCTCCTGGCCGAGGCCGACGTCCCCTACGAACAGCTCCTGGACCTCGAACAGGCCGATCCGCGGTTCCCCCACACCGACGTCGTCCTGATCCTCGGGGCCAACGACGTGGTCAACACCTCGGCCCGCGACGACCCGTCCTCCCCCATCTACGGCATGCCGATCCTGAACGTCGACCGGGCCGGGCAGGTGATCGTGGTCAAGAGGAGCCTCTCACCGGGTTTCGCCGGGATCGACAACCCGATCTTCTACGAGGACAAGACCCTCATGTTCTTCGCCGACGCCAAGGCCGCCCTGGAGGAGACCCTCAA
>DRKF01000115.1 GCA_011051915.1 Acidimicrobiales bacterium
CTGTCGGCTGGACAACGCGCCCTGCTCAACCGGTCGGCCGGCTGTCCCGTTGAATGTACCCTTCGCGCGGCCCCAATGGGGTAGACCCCACCGACAGGAACCGCGGACTCGGCCCGAGGGGTGTCGCCGGCCGGGTGGACCCTCGACCCGGTCCGCCGGGTCGCGCTCCGAGCCCGGGCCCCTGAGTCGGTCCGCCTCGGCGCCGCCCGGTGGATGGACCCTCGGCTCAGCCCGCAGTGGTGGTGTTCGAACCCGGACCCCAGCGGTCGTGACCCGGCCCGCGGCGACCCAGTGACGCCCCCGGACCTATGGCCTCCACACCGAAGCGGGCCCTGATCTCGTCGAGGGCTTCGGCCGTGTCCCGCCAGATTCTCCGCCGGTCGGCCAGATCCTGATCATCCAGACCCAGACTCCCCTGAAGATCCCGATCGAAACCCGACACGCTCAGACCCAGCAGACGAACCCCCCTGTTCCGCTCGATCTCCTCCAGGAGGGGCCGCGCCGCCGCGACCAGCCCGGGGCCGGTGTCGATGGGATCGGAGACGGTCCGGGCCCGACTGATGGTCTTGAAATCCCGGTATCGCACCTTGATCTGCACCGTGGACCCGACCAGCCCGGCCCGGCGGAGGCGGGTCGCCACCGCGTCGGCCATGCGGACCAGTTCGCTGTGGAGTCGCTCGGCCTCGAAGATGTCGTCTCGGAAGGTCTCCTCGTGACCCACCGACTTGACCCTCCGCTCGGGTTCGACGGGTCGGGGATCCTCGCCCCGGGCCAGGGCCGCCAGATGGGAACCGTGGGCCCGACCCAGCAGCCCGGTCAGCCGGTCCTCGGGGACGCGCGACAGGTCCCCGACCGTGACCACCCCCAGTTCCGCCAGTTTCTCGTGGGTCCGGGGCCCGACCCCCCACAGGTCCCTCACCTTGTGCCCGTGCAGGAACCTCAGCTCGCGGTCCGGGGTCACGACCACCACACCCCGCCCCGGCCGCGGGCCCTTGCGTCCCACCCGGGGCTTGGCGGCCTCCGACGCCAGCTTGGCGATCAGTTTCTTGGTGGCGACCCCGACCGAGCAGGTCAACCCGGTCTCCTCGTGGATGGTCCGGCGCAGGTGGAGCGCTATCTCCCGGCCCGAACCGTGGAGTCGACGGGCGTGTGAGACATCGAGGAAGGCCTCGTCGAGAGCGATCGGCTCGATCAGGGGGGTCACCCGCCCCAGAATCTCGTGGATCCGGGACGAGTACTCGGCGTAGAGGGAATGATCGCCGGGCAGGAACACCGCCTCTGGACACAGCTTGCGGGCCCGGGTGGAGGGGATGGCGGACCTCACACCGTAGGAACGGGCCTCATAGGACGCCGCGGCCACCACCCCTCGGGGACCGTCTCCTCCCACCACCACGGGCAGTCCGACCAGCTCGGGGCGCCTCAGGAGTTCGACCGACACGTAGAACGCATCCATGTCCAGGTGCAGCACACCCAGGCGGGGATCGTCCAGGCCGGCGCCGCCCCCCGTATGCTCCGTCCCCCCGGGGCCGGGGGACGGAGGCCGGTCCCTCACATCCGACGGATCCGGAACGAGGCCGGATCCGTACCCGCCACCTCATAGCGGAACACCTCGTCGGGAGCGGTGGACGACTCGAGATACTCCAGCAGGGGCTCGGAGGCCCAGCGGTGGGTTCCCGCCAGCAGATGGCGGCACTCGTCGAGACCCACGTAGCGGACATCCTCCACGATTCCGTCGGGGTCGTCGATGCGAATGTCGCCCGAGACCTCGTACCCCCGGTGCACCTCCACGGTGAGCTTCCACCTCAGGTCCATGGCCAGGACCTCCACCCGGTAGAGGGGTCCCTCCCAGCGACTCACCGCCAGACCGGTCTCCTCCCTCACCTCACGGGCGAGTCCGGCCACCAGATCCTCCCCACCCTCGATGACCCCTCCCGGCGTGGTCCAGTCCACCGCCCCGTTGCGACGCCGGTTCCTGACCAGCAGGACCTCACCGACGGAGGCGGGCCGGGCCCGTTCCGGCCTCAGCAGCAGACCACCGCCGACGGTCCACTCCCTGAGTTCGACCCGACCGCCCGTCCGGGTCCGCTCGCCCGAACCGCCTTCCGATCCCCTGGTCATGGGCCCAGTCTGTCAGGAGCCGGGGCCGTCCACCCACAGCCCGCCCCCATGTGCCCCTAGACTGCCCGGCGATGGATACCCCGCAACCCCGAACCGGGGACCCCTCCCCGGACCCGACGGGACGGCCGGAGCCCGACACCGACCCCGCGACCGTCGAGATTCCCGAGAGCGCGGTGGCGCCCACGGCCCTGCCGTCGGTCGTCGCCCGGATCGTGGCCTTCGTCGCCGTGCTGGTGGCGGGCCTCTGCGGCGGCCTGGTGGGATGGGCGATAACCGACCTGCAGTGCACCGGTGACTGTGCGACGAACGCCACCATCGGGGCGGTGGCGGGAACCCTCATAGCCGCCGGTGGTGTCGCCGTCGTCGCCGTGCTCGTCCTCAGGGCCATGAGCGAGTGGAACGCCCAGGCTCCTCTCCGCGACCGGCGACGCTGACACACCGGAGACACCCAACCGACACCTGCTCCGTGCCACGGCCCGCGAACCCCGGCCCTCACCGCCCGGGACAGACTCAGTCGGCCGGGCCCTCGGCCCTCACGGCCCGGAACAACTCGGCCAGGGCCACACCGGATGACTCCCCGGACTGCTCCGCCCGGGCTCTGACCATGTCGTCCACCCAGTCGGCGTCGGGCCCCACGTGACTCACCTGGGCCCGGATGGCCGCCGCCTTGGCGCCAACCGCCGGGCCGATGTCGACCGTGACGCCGGGATCCAACGAACCGGCCAGAAGCAACAGCGGCACGCGGTGGGGAGCCCCCAGATCGGGGTGGTAGCGGACACTGGCCGAGGGGGACCCGGCGGAATCCACGACGGCCCACCCCACCGCCCGGTGGTCGGGATGGCTTATGTAGCGATCGCCGTAGAACACAGCGGTCGGGTCGTGGGAGATCAGGACCTCGGGACGGTAGGTGCGGATCAACCCCACGACCGATCGCCTCAGTTCCAGGGTGTTCTCGAGCTCACCGTCGGGGTAGTCGAGAATCACCGGGGGCCGGGCACCCAGTATCGCCAGCGATTCGGAGAGCTCCTCCCTCCGCCTCCGCGCCATGTCCTCGTCGCTCAGGTCGGGATCATCACCACCCCGCTCACCCCGGCTGCAGCTGACGACGGTGACCTCGGCCCCGCCGGACGCCCACAGGGCCAGGGCTCCCCCGCAGTTGACGATGGCGCAGTCGGGATGGGCGAAGACGGCCAGCACCTTGCCCGGATCGATGTTCAGCAGGTCGCTCATCTGTCGTCTCCGGTTCGCCGCCGCGAACGGTTGGGGCCGCGCTGGTCGGTGCCGGCCGGTCGTGGATCGCCTCGTCCCCAGTCTCCCAGGAGCGAGTGGATCGCCTCGTGCCCAGTCTCCCAGGATCACGAGGATCGCCTCGTGCCCAGTCTCCCAGGATCATGAGGCGGCTGCCCCTCCGATCGGGTGCCGGGCTCCGGCGGTAGGGTCCGAACGTGAAGCAGCATCGCGAATCGGCCTCCGAATCCCACCCAGGCCACCGAGAGGACAAGCCCTCTGCCGCCTCGGGTTCACCTGACGCCGATGGGGTCGCCACCGCCGTGCCCGAATCGCTCCTGGACTCGCTGGTTGAGCTGGCGGTCGAACTGGCCGCCGCCGCGGCCGCCGTCCACCGGAGCGGCGTCACCGGCGAGGTCAGGACGAAGAGTTCCGCCACCGATCCGGTCACCCAGGTCGACCGCGACAGCGAGCGACTGATCATCGAGGGGATCACGCGGTCCCGTCCCGACGACGGAGTCCTGGGTGAGGAGGGAGCCCATCAGATTGGCACGACCGGGTTCCGGTGGGTGGTGGACCCCCTGGACGGTACCGTCAACTATCTCTACGGATTCCCCTCCCACGCGGTGTCCATCGGTGTCGAGTTCAGGGGAGTCCCGGTGGTCGGCGTGGTTCACGACACGGCCCTCGACGAGGTCTACCGGGCCCGCCTCGGCGGTGGGGCGTTCCGGGACGACATTCCGATCCACCCCACCGGGATCTCCGACCCGGCCCGGGCCCTGGTGGCCACCGGATTCGCCTACGAGCCCCGGGTCAGGCGGACCCAGGCCGCGGTACTCGACGGAATCATCGATCGCATCCGCGACATCCGGCGGGCCGGGTCCGCGGCGGTCGACATGTGCTGGACGGCCTCGGGTCGGGTGGACGCCTACTACGAGACCGGGCCCCACCCCTGGGACGTGACGGCCGGTCTGGTGATCGTGGGCGAGGCGGGCGGAACCGCGGCCTACGACCCCGTCAACCACCGGGTCATGGCGTCGGGTCGGGCACTCTGGTCGCCCCTGGCGGAGCTCCTGACAGAAGCGGGATGGTCTCCTCCCACCCCTCCGATACCGCGGTGACACCGCGGGGACCGCGATCTGGGCCAGAATCAATGCTGTGGGAACCCGCATACTTACCGTCGAGGACGACGAACGAATCCGCACCGCGGTCCGCATAGCGCTCGAGGACGAGGGCTGGCTGGTCGACGAGGCCGACTCCGGGGAGACCGGAATGGAGCTGTTCTCCCGTCAGCCCGCCGACGTCGTGCTCATCGACATCATGCTTCCGGGCATGGACGGCTTCGAACTGTGCCGTTCGATCCGTCGGACCAGCGACGTCCCCATCGTGATGGTCACCGCACGCGACGACACCCACGATGTCGTCGCCGGCCTCGAAGCCGGGGCCGACGACTACCTCACCAAGCCTTTCGCCCCCAAGGAACTCTCGGCCCGGATCCGGGCCCTGTTGCGCCGGGTGAGGGTCACCCCCCACGATCTTCCCGTCATCCGCCTGGGTGACCTGGAGATAGCCCCCGAGCAGGGCCTGGTGCGCAAGGACGGCAACGAACTCCACCTGACCAAGACCGAGTTCAAGCTGCTGTGCGAGCTGGCCTCGGCCCCCGGCAAGGTCTTCTCCCGTGAGAACCTCCTGGAGAAGGTCTGGGGCTACGACTACTTCGGCGACGGGCGCCTCGTGGATGTGCACGTCAGGCGGCTGCGCACGAAGGTCGAGGGGGATCCCGCCAACCCCCGCCACGTGGTCACGGTGAGGGGCATGGGGTACAAGCTCCAGCCCTGATGAGATTGCTCCGACGCGGTCTTC
>DRKF01000116.1 GCA_011051915.1 Acidimicrobiales bacterium
GACGGTGATGCCTTCGGGGGTTTCCCAGTCCAGATCGGTGGGGCTCTGGCCGGTGGCCTCGACCAGGGCGGTCTCCCAGTCGGCCCGGGTGTGGCCGCGGTCGGCCGGGCCCAGATCGACACCGGTGAAGTCGGGAATGGGTGAGGGGTTCATGATCGGACCTCCCAGATGTCGAGGGACGGGCCCAGCACCTCGGTGAAGTCAGGTACGGATGAGGTGGTCACGGGCGGGCCTCCCAGATGTCGAGGGCCCGGCAGTGCACAGCGGTGAAGTCGGGTATGGGTGAGGGGCTCATGAGCGGGCCTCCCAGATGTCGAGGGCCCGGCCCAGCACCTCGGTGAGGGAGGCCTCGGGGTGGATGAATCCGGCTGCTCCGGCCGCGGTCAGGCCCGGATCGGGCTGGGCGGCCACGAACACGACGGCCGCGGCCGAGAGTTCCGCCACGGTGGCGGGTGTCGGTTCCTCTCCCGCTCCGGGGCAGATGCACACGATGGGTGATTCGCCGTCGCCGGGGGATATTCCGGCCACGGCGAAGAACTCCGCCGCCGCGTCCCGCGACGGCCCCGAGGCCACCTCACCGGCGGGGTCGATGAGGTCCACCGTGGGAGGCGTCCCGTGGCGGGCCAGGGCGTCGGCCCGGTCCCGCAGCTCCTCGAAGGGCTGGGCCCAGCGATGGGGGAGCAGGGGGTCGATCTCCACGATCGGGTCGGGATCGGGGTCGGAGCCGGGACGAGGGTCGGCCGGCGGACCCTCGAGCAGTTCCTCGGAGGGGTCGGCGAAGGCGGTCACCCCGGTGATCAGGCGACGGCGGTGGTCGTAGTCGTCGGACTGGCGGGCCCGTCGGTCCGACACCAGGGTGGAGGCGAGCGACCCCAGCAGGGCGGCTGTCAGTCCACCGGCGGCCTCGATCTCCCCGAACAGCGCCCACGCCCTCTGCGACATCTGCTCGGTGAGGTCGTCGAGGTACCAGGACCCGCCGCCGGGGTCGATCACCCGGGGCAGATGGGTCTCCAGGGCCAGGATCGATTCGGTGTTTCGGGCGATGCGGCGACCCAGTTCGGAGGGCTGTCGGACCGCGGCGTCGAAGGGGGTCACGGTGACGGCCTGGGCGCCCCCGCCGGCGGCGGAGAAGCAGGCCAGGGTGGTGCGCAGCATGTTCACCCACGGGTCCCGGCGGGTGAGCATCGACCAGGAGGTCACGGCGTGCAGGGCCATGGGGGTGTCCGGCGCGCCCGAGGCCTCCATCACCCGTCCCCAGGTGCGGCGCAGGGCCCGGAGCTTGGCGACACCGGCGAACTGGTCGGGCCCGACCGAGGCGGTGAACTCGATCTGGGCCCCGGCCCCCGCCACCTCGAATCCGGCGGCGACCATGGCCCTCAGGTGGGCGACCCCACCGGCTAGGGCCAGGGCGATCTCCAGGGCGTCGGTGGCCCCGGCGTCGGCGAACACGGTGGAGTCCACGGTGACGGTCCGGAACCCCGGCAGGTCGGCCTGGACCTCGCGGGCCACCTCCGCCGCCGTGGCCAGGGCGGCGTCGGGATCGGTTCGGAGGGTGCCGGTGCGGGCCAGTCGGCCCAGGGGGTCGATACCCAGGGTTCCCCCCACGCCGGGACGCCCCCGCCACAGGGAGCGGGCGGCGGCCACCGTGTCCTCCCAGTCGGCACCGGGTCGCAGGTGCAGCCCCACCATCTCGGGGTGGACGCCGTCGAGGAGCGCGGCCAGGCCCTCGGGGTCCGAAGGGGGGTCGTACAGCAGCAGGCCGTCGACACCGTGGGCCAGGTCGTCGAGAATCGCCCGGTTGGTGGCCGATGTGTCGGCGTCACAGCGGTGGGCCTGGCGGATCTCCCAACCCGCGGTCGAACCCTGGGGCCGGGAGTGCCGGGCGAAGTGGGCCAGGCCGGGAAACCCCATGGGGTCGCCGTCGGTGGGGAAGTCGGCCTCGGTGTAGAGGGGGGCGATCCGGACCCCGTCGGGGGTGCGAACGGTGAGGGTCTGCGGGTCGGCTCCCCGGAGAGTCCGGGTGGCGGCCTCGACCCAGTCGGTGCGGCCGGGGCTCATGTCGGACCTCCGTCGTCTTCGACCGCGGCCAGGCCCGCGGTGTCGATGGCCAGGATCTTGACGTGGGCCCCGGTCGTGGGCAGGGTGGCGGCCACCGCGGGGGCGTCGGCCTCCCTCACCAGGGCGGCCATGGTGGGTCCCGAACCGCTCAGCCAGGCGGCCAGGGCCCCCGCCTCGTGGGCGATCTCGATGGCGGCGGCGGTCTCGGGCACCAGGGGCAGGCGGTAGGGCTGGTGGAGGCGGTCGGCGGTGGCTCCGGCCAGGGAGTCGAAGTCGCCACTGGTCAGGGAGGCCAGCAGCAGGGCCACCCGGCCGACGTTGAACACCGCGTCGGCGTGGGGGACGGTCTCGGGCAGGGTGCCGCGGGAGGCCTTGGTGGATGTCTCCTTCTCCGGGATCCACACCACGACCCGTAGGCCCTCGGCCACGGGCACCCTCACGACCCGTCCGGCGGAGGCCACCGTGAGACCGCCGTAGGCGGAGGGGGCGGCGTTGTCAGGGTGCCCCTCCCTCTCCGCGGCCAGGGCGAAGATCCGGTCCCGGTCGGTGTCGATGTCGCCCCCGGCCTGCACCACCGCCAGGGCGAAACCCCCGACCTTGGCGGTTCCGGAGAACCCCAGGCCCCGACCGGGAGGGATGGACGTCTTTATCCCCAGCGGCCCCTCACCCCCGCCGGCCCGGAAGGCCCGCACCGCGGGATGGGTCTCGTCGGCGGCGGGCAGGGTGTGGGCGCCGAGCTCGAGTTCCATGGGCAGGTCCAGGGCCAGACCCAGGGCGTCGAAGCCCGGGCCCAGGTTGGCGCTGGACGCGGGGACGGTGATCCTCATGGCCCCATGATCCCACGGGGCGGTAC
>DRKF01000117.1 GCA_011051915.1 Acidimicrobiales bacterium
GGAGAGATCCGCCGCTGGATGGGCCTGCGCGGCTTCCCCACCACCTTCTTCTTCGACGCCGAGGGCAATCTGCAGGCCAGTATCGTCGGAGGAGTCTCCGAACAGCGGCTGGCCGCCCTGCTCGAGGATCTCCTCAGATGACCTCTCGCGCCGACACCGCCCGTGTCCCCAGAGCCCTCACATGATCGACAGGGGCCTACTGCTCACCCTGGCCGTCATCGTCGTGTCCCTGGTCCTCGCCATGAGAATCTGGCCACCCCGAACGGTCGACCGCTCGACCATGCTGGACCTGGCCACCTCGGTCGGCGTACTCGGCGTCGTGGTGGGACGCCTCTTCTTCATGGCCCTGGAGGATCCCAGCGGTCTGACCCGGATAGGTGACATCCTCATCGTGCGCAGCGGGATGGAGTTCTGGGCCGGGGCATTCGCCGCCTCGGCCTACCTGGTGTGGACGGCCCGGCGCCGGGAGCTGTCTCTCTGGCCCCTACTGGCCGACATGGCCCCCTACGCGCTCATCGCCTACGCCGTCTTCGAAGCCTCCTGCCTGGTGCGGGGAGGGTGCCCCGGCCCCGCCTCCGATATCGGCCTGTACCCCCAGGGGTTCGCCAACCGGATCTTCCCGGTGGGTGTGGCTGTGGCCCTGGCGATTCTGGCCTGGGTCCCCGTGGCCCGCCGTCTGGCCCGGAATCGGCCCCGCACGGCGGTGACGGCGACAGTGGCCGTGGTCGCCGGGCTGCGGGCCGTGGCATCCATCTGGCTCCCCAAGGTGGGAAATGCCCTGACCCGCCAGCACCGGACCTCGATCGCTGTCGCCGTGGCCGCGCTTGTGGCCACCGCCTGGTTCGCCTCGAGGGAGATGCGGTCCGCCGAGCCTGTTTCCATCTGAGCAGGAAATCTTCCGTGCGAACACGTGTTCGTCGCGACTACTCTCGTCTCCATGGTGTCGACGGCCGTGGCGGCCCCTTCCATGGAATGGCAGAGCACCCTCCTCGGCGGTGGTGAGCCCCTGCCCGACCGGGACTTCCACGGACAGCACCGGATCAGGTTGGGATCAGGCGCCTGGGTCGACCTCGTCCCCGGCTGGCTCTCCGGGTGCGACACCCTGTTCGAAGAGCTGCTGGGGAGCCTGGACTGGAGGTCACACCAGATTCCCATGTACGACCGGGTGGTGCCCCAACCCCGGTTGTCGGCCCGCTGGGGAGATGACGACACCCTTCCCTGGCCCCCGGCCGTCCGCCTCGCAGCGCAGGCCCTGCGGTTTCACTACCGGGTTCCCTTCGAGACCTTCGGTGCCAACCTGTACCGCCACGGAGAGGACAGCGTGGCCTGGCACGGCGACCGGGTCCACCGGGACCAGCCGCGGGCCCTGGTCGCCGTGCTCACCCTGGGGGCCACCCGCACCTTCCTTCTGCGCCCCCGGGGCGGCGGCACCTCGGTGCGTCTCCGGCCGGCGGCAGGCGATCTGCTCGTGATGGGAGGCACGTGCCAGCGCACCTGGCAGCATTGCGTTCCCAAGACCAGTCGGCCCGTGGGCCCACGTATCAGTGTCACCCTCCGTCCCCGTCCCGGCTCCCTCATCCCGGCCGACCGCGCCGACCGGAACACCGGGGCCGTTCAGCCCCGTGACCGCTCCCGGCCGGCGGCTGAGAATCAGGTGAGGGCCACGAACTGGTCGATACGGTCGCCCAGCACGGTCATGGCGTCGGTCCAGTAGGCCGGATCGGTGAGGTCGATTCCGAATCGGGCCGCCAGGCCGACGGCGTCGGTGAGACCGGTGGCCGACAGCAGGTCGTCGTAGCCGGCCCGAAAACGGTCCGGGTCGGCCCGATAGCGGGCGAAGAGCCCGATACCGAACAGCAGGCCGAAGGTGTAGGGCCAGTTGTAGTAGGCGGTGAAGTAGTGACCCTTCACGGCCCACATGTCGTGGTGACGCACGCCGGGGTCCAGGCCGTCGCCGTAGGACTTCGCCTGAGCCTCCGACATCAGCTCCCGGAGCCTCTCCACCGACAGGACGCCCTTCTCCCTCTCCTCGGTGACTGCCCGTTCGAAGAGGAACCGGGAGTGGATGTCCACCACCACCTGGGTGGCAGCGCTCAGATCGGCGTCGATGAGGGCCAGGCGGGCATCGGCATCGTCACCGACCGCCTCCAGACCGGCCTGGATCATGATGGTCTCGCAGAAGATGGAGGCGGTCTCGGCCAGGGCCATGGGGGTATCCCGCTGCAGGGGCGTCCGCCGGCCGAGATTGAGGTTGTGGTAGGCGTGACCCAGCTCGTGGGCGAGGGTCCGCACCGAAGCGAAGCTGCCGTCGAAGTTGCACAGCACCCGACTCACCTCCCCCACCACGGACATGCAGTAGGCCCCACCCACCTTCCCGGTCCGGGGTTCGGCGTCGATCCACTTCTCCCGGTGGGCCCTGGCAACCAGGTCGGCCAGCCGCGGCGAATAGGTGCCGAAGGCCTCCTGCACGAGGGAGACGGCCTGGGACCACTCGAAGGTCCGAGGGCGACCCACCGGGGCCGCCAGCTCCCACCAGGGCAGCCCACCGCCGTGCCCGAGCAGAGCCGCCTTGGCCCTGAGGTAGCGCCGCCAGTCGGGCAGAGACGCCACCACCGCCGACTGCATGGCCTCGAGGATCTCGGCGGTGACGCCGTTGCGCTCCAGGGCCGGATCGAGCGAGGTTTCCCAGCCCCGCCTCCGGTTCAGGGCGTTGGCCTCTCCCTTGAAGGCGTTGAGAGCGGCCGCCAGCGGCACGGCCACCGTGTCCCAGGCCCGCAGTTCGGCCCGAAAGGCAGCCTCGCGCCTCGATGGGTCGGGATCGGAGGCCAGACCCCTCACGACACTCATGGGAAGTTCCTCGCCGTCGACGGTGGCGGTGAGGCCGGCGGTGACATCGGAGTGCAGCCTGGCCCAGGCCCGGCCCCCGGTGAGCGACAACTCCGCCGCCAGGTCCTCCTCGACATCGGTCATGAGGTGGCGGGCCGCTCGGGAACGCCTCTCGATGGCATGGGCGTGATCAGCGGCCACCGGGCTGCGACGGAACACCTCGCCGAGATCCAACCGCGCCAACCAGGCGCTGAAGCGCCCGTCCAGAGCGGCGAGGGGCGCCACGGACGCCTGGTGGCGACTCAGGGCCCCGGCCGCGACGGCGTCGGAAGCGTCGGTGCTCACCAGCCCGTGGAGATAGGCCCCCACCCGACGCATGTCGACCCGGAGCCGGTTCAGGAAGTCGAGGATCTCCTCGAGTGCCGCCAGTGTCTCCTCGTCCACCTCCAGGGGATCGCCGGCGCCGATCGCCAGCTCGTCAAGCCTCTGACGCAGCCGCGACACCTCGGTCCCGATCGACTCGGCCGTGGCCGCGAGCTCCCGGGAGGCGACCGACGGGAAGAAGGGGGTCAGGTCCCAGCGAGGGGGATCCTCGAGGACCTGCGCCGGCGTCTCCGCCATCAGGCCCGCAGATCGCCGGGAGAATCGGGAACGTCGACCCCCAGTGCCTGCAACCATTCCAGGGGGACCAGATCGAGGACCGCGGCGTTCGTGGATGCCAGTACCACCGGCGCGGCCACGCCGTCGCGATAGGCCAGAGCCCAGTTACGGGCGGTGACACACCAACGATCACCCGGAGTGAGGCCCGGGAACCGGTACTGGGGCATCGGGGTGGAAAGGTCGTTGCCGATGGATCGTTGATGTTCCAGGAACTCGCGGGTCATCACGGCGCAGATGGTGTGGCTGCCGCGGTCTTCGGGCCCCGTCGAGCAGCAGCCGTCTCGGTAGAAGCCGGTGAGGGGGTCGCGGCCACAGGGTTCCAGGGTCTCGCCCAGGACGTTCAGCTCCACGTCGTCTTCCGGTTCGGGTGGGTTCTCCGGCTCGACCATCAGGGGAGTATCCCACGATCCGGAGCCCCACGGAGGGGTCCGGCAGGCCGCCGGGAGGCCGGCTTCCGGCTGGAGGCCCATCCGCCGGGGACCCTCGTCCTTCGGACAGGCACTCCATCGCCGGCGCGGGCGATGAGGACCGGTCGGGCCCACCTAGGGTGGTCGCATGGACGACCGCAACCACTGGCTGGAACTCGTCGAGTCCAATCCGGGACACTCCGAGTGGTACATCGAGCGCTTTCGCACCATGGAGGCCCAGGGCAAGGATCTGGCCGGCGAGGCCCGCATGATCGACGCCATGGTCCCCCGACGGTCCCGCATCCTCGACGCCGGCTGTGGTCCGGGCCGGGTGGGGGGCTTCCTCTCCCGGCTCGGCCATGAGGTGGTGGGCGTCGACCTGGACCCGCAACTCATCGAGGCCGCCAGGGAGGATCATCCCGAACCCACCTGGCTTCACGGCGACCTGGCCGAACTGGACCTGGGATCCCTCGGCCTCCCCACCGGCTTTCACGCCATCGTCTGCGCCGGGAACGTCATGACGTTCCTGGCTCCCAGTACCCGGCGACCGGTGCTGGCCCGGCTGGCCGAGCATCTCCTCCCCGAGGGCCGCCTGGTCGTGGGCTTCGGCGCCGCCAGGGGTTATGAGTTCGCCGACTTCTTCACCGACGCCGAATCCAGCGGACTCTCGGTCGATCTCCGGCTGTCCACCTGGGACCTTCGACCCCTGCGGGTCGACTCCGACTTCCTGGTCGCCGTGCTCTCCCGCGTCCCGGATCCACGCGGCGGCTGAGGTCGTCGGCCCATCCGGGATCCGGGACTGCGCCCGCGTGCCCGACCGGCACGGCGTCCGACCCCGGTACCGCAGCACCCGTGTCTCACCGGCTAGTGGTCTGATCCCGCCGTCCCGGGGGTGACGATTCCGTTTCTCTCATCGGCCATAGTGAGTCGGGGATCTCGCCGGGCGGGGTCACCGACCCCGCCGCCCCCAGGGGAGCGGGCGGTCACCCTCACCGGTCCGAGGTGACGAATGCCGTAGCGCGGGGCCTCGATGACCTCGCCGGTCGGCCTGCCGTCGGGGTCGAGGGGCTCCAGGAACATCTCCCCGCCGGCGCCGGCCTCGCCTCCCGCCTCGCCGTGGCCCGACGGTGGGCCCAGTCCCTCCCCCCGGAACGACCACTGGGCGGGGACAAGGACGTCCGCCTGGTACTCGATGCCGGTACCACCCCGGAACTCCCCCGCCCCACCGCCGTCGGTGCGGAACTCCTGGCGGCGGAACCTCACGGGATAGGTGGCCTCGGTGAACTCCACGTTGGGAAGATTCAATCCGCCCAGGGCGATCAGATGTCCGATCTGGTTGAATCCGTCACGATCCGTGGTGGCGCCGCCCCCAGCCGCCGCGTTCCAGTGGTAGAGCACGAAGGGTCGCCCCTGCCACTCTCCCGACGTGACCCCGAAGAGATTCTTTCCCCATCCGGCCAGGGCGCGGTCGGGGTCGGCCCGCGAGAGACAGCGCCAGACCAGGTGGATGATCTCGTGGGCCGGAATGACGGTGTTCATGGTCATGGCGGCGGGAGGGCGGGCATTCAGGATCGTTCCCTCGGGGGCGATCATCTCCACCGCCCGGAAGGTGCCTTCGTTGCGGGGCAGGTCAGGGGGCAGGAAGGCGGCGAGGGCCATGGAGACCGCCGACCAGGTGTTCACCCAGGAGGAATTCTTGAAGCCCCTCACCTGGGGCGAGGTACCGGTGAAGTCGACGGTGATCCTCTCCCCCTCGATCGTGAGGGTCAGGACCAGCCGGGATTCGTGGGGGCCGATGCAGTCATCGGTCCAGAACTCCTCGGCTCGCCACACCCCGTCGGGCAGTTCCGCCAACTCGGCTCGAAATCGTCGGTCGGCGTGCTCACAGATGGCCGTGAACAGCTCGCGACAACGGTCGGGTCCCTCGGTGGCCGCCAGTTCCTCCATGCGGGCCGCGCCGATCTCCGTCGAACCCAGCATCGCCCGCAGATCACCGTCGAGAAGTTCAGGGGTGCGGGTGTTCACCATCAGCAGGTTCCACAGATCGCGTCTCATCTCCCCCGCCTGCACCAGCTTCAGGGGCGGGAGACGGATACCCTCGTGGTAGATCTCGGTGGCCTCGGGGTTGTAGGTTCCGGCCGCCCCTCCCCCGATGTCGGACTGGTGGGCCCGGTTGCAGCAGAATCCGACCAGCCCACCCCGGTGGAACACCGGACGGGCCACGACCCAGTCGGGCAGATGGTTCCCACCGGCGGTGTACGGATCGTTCAACAGGTAGACGTCACCTGAAGCCAACTCATGGCCGAAATCTCGCAGAATCGCCCGCACCGCGAAACCTCCACCCCCCGTGTGGATCGGGATGCCGTCGGCGGTGGACACCAGTGTTCCCTCCGGATCGGTCGCGAAGCAGGAGAAGTCGTGAGACTGGCTGAAGATGGGACTGCGGGCGGTACGGGTCATCACCCAGCCCATGTGACGGCAGAGGTGGTCCAGCCGGGCCTGCATGAGGGCCACCGCCACCGGGTCCACACCAGCAGTCATCGGGACACTCCCGCCTCATCGCTTCGGGACCTCTCGACCACGAGATCGCCACCCCCTCCGACGGTGACCAACTCGTCCCCACCCACCAGGACGGTCGTGGTCGCCATCTCTATCACCGCCGGACCCTCCAGGTGCTGCCCGGGACACAGGTCGGCCCCCCGGTAGACATCCACCACCGGAGACCCGTGGGCGGGACCCATCCAGACCGGCCGTCGATGGTCGGGTTCGGCACCGGTCTCCGCCGGATCCGGTTGCACCTCGGGTCTGCTTTCCAGGCGCCCCAGGAATGTCAGCCCGACGGCGGTGACCAGCAATCGACCGTCGGGCTGGATGTGGCCGTAGAGACGGCGATAGCGACGCTCGAACTCCTCCCGCAGCCACCTCACCGCGGGTGGCAGCGGGGCACGGACCCCCGCGACGGGATCCAGAAAGACCCTCACCGACCAGAGCTGTCCGGGATAGCGCAGTTCCAGCCAGGGTGCGGCCTCCAGGTCCACATCTGCGAGAGTGCGGTCCCATTCCGAGCTCACCGTGTCCAGACCGCGGGTGTGGAGAAATTCCAGCTCGGTGGCCAGACCCCGGGATCCGACGTCGTCGAGGTCTGCCATCAGCGGATGGCTGAAGTCGCGTCGCAGATCGGTGTGCAGCATCCCCATGGCGCAGAACACACCCGCCTCCCCGGGGACCATCCACCGTCTCATGCCCAGGGCGCGTGCCACCTCCGAGCCGTGGAGGGCGCCGGCTCCCCCCGCCGCCACCAGGACGAACTCCGAGGGATCACGGCCCCTCTGGACGGTGATGGCCTCCACCGCATGGATCATCGCCTGGCCGACGAGCCGCAGGATGCCGGCCGCAGCCTCCTCCACCCCCATGCTCAGGGGTTCGGCGACCGTGCGGCGGATGGCCTCCCGAGCGGCGCCGGCGTCCAGTACCACCGACCCCCCGACCCTTGCACCGTCGCGAAGACGTCCGAGTACCAACTGGGCGTCGGTCACCGTCGCCTCCGAACCCCCGCGTCCGTACGCCGCCGGACCCGGCACCGCCCCCGCGCCGCGGGGACCGACCTGCAACATCCCGGTGCTGTCGACGGTGGCCACCGTCCCACCCCCGGCCCCGACGGTGTGGACGTCGACGGCGGGAACCGCCAGGTGATGGCCGCCCACGACCAGGCTGTCGGTCACGGGCACCTCGCCGCCGGCCATGACGGTCACGTCACACGATGTTCCACCGACCTCGAGGCTGACGAGGTTTCCACCCATCCGTGACCGGTGCCGCCCCAGGGCACCCACGACCGCGGCCGGACCCGACAGGACCAGTTCCACCGGACGACCCGATGCGGCGACGATCGGCACGGTTCCACCGTTCGACTGCAGTACCAGAACCTCGCTCCGAAGGCCCATCTCACCCAGTTCCCGGGCCAGGCGCTCGAGATAGGAGCCCACCCTGGGAACCAGTCCTGCGTTGGCGACGGTGGTGGAGCCACGCTCGTACTCCCCGAGAATCGGCACCAGTTCCGAGGAGACCGATGTCAGGTGCCCCGGCCATTTCTCCCGCAGGACGGCGGCCACCCTCCGCTCATGATCGTCACACGCGTAGGAGTGGAGCAGGCAGAGGGCCACAGACTCGGCACCCTCCTCGACCAGAGCCTCCACCGCCGCGGCCACGGAACCCTCGTCGAGGGCCTCGGTCTCCTCACCCTCCGGGCCGATCCGTCCCCCGATGGTCCGACGCAGATGGCGTGGGGACATCACCGGCGGCCAGGGAGCCCGATGGTCCCACTGGTCCTCCCTGATGCCACGCCGGATCTCCAGGAAGTCACGGAAACCGCGGGTGGTCACGAGACCCACCCGGGCCCAGGTGTGCTCGAGGACGGTGTTGGTGGCGACCGTGGATCCATGGACGAACCTCTCGGTACCCCCGAGGAGGCGGGAGACCGGAATGGACAGGTCCCGGGCCAGGGCCTCCACCGCCGCCACCACACCACGGGACGGATCGGTGTTGTCGGAAGGCACCTTGGCGACCCACGAACGACCGAGCCGATCGGTCATGGCCAGGTCGGTGAAGGTCCCGCCCACATCCACTCCGATGGACAAAGGGAACACCGGCGTCAGGCGCGGTTCCGGGGGCGCGGCGGATCCGGGCGGGCGCTTCTCTTGTGTTGGGTCCCCCATCCGGCCGAGTATCTCACCGGGAGGTGGCCCGCACCCACCCCGGGTCGGGCCGGGACCCGGAGGTCGACGATGGTCTACCGCGATGAGTACTTCCAGGACTCGTTCTTCGGGCCTCCAGCAGTTGCGAGGCCCCTGATGGTCTCCGGTGCCGGGGTTCACCTCACCGACATCCATGGGCGCCGCTACCTCGATGCCAGCAGCGGGCCGGTGGTCGCCAACATCGGGCACGGCAACGAACGGGTCGCCGACGCCCTCGCCCACCAGGCCCGGACCCTCAGCTTCACCTCGCCCAGGACCACTCGCCACGGCCCCAACGCCGAGTTCGTCGCCAGGCTGATCGACCTGGCCGGGCCACCCTTCGACCGCGCCTATCTGTGTTCAGGGGGTTCGGATGCCATGGAGGCGGCCGTCACCTGGCTGCGGGCCGAGGCGGTGGCCCGAGGTGATGCTTCGCGAACGCGGGTCATCTCCTGCCGCCCCAGCTACCACGGAGGTACTCTCGCCGCCCTGGCCTGGAGCGGAGACGCCACTGCGGCCGCGGTCTACGGACCGCTGGCGGCGCCGCCATGTCACATTCCGGCGCCCCTGACGTATCGACCCGCGGCCGGCACCACGGCTGAGGACTCGGCCCGGGCGTCGGTGTCGGCCCTGGAATCGGCCATCTCCGATCTGGGTCCCGAGAACGTCCTGGCGTTCGTGTTCGAACCGGTGGGCGGGGTGGCCAGCGGAGCCAACGTTCCCCACCCGCTGTTCTTCACCCGGGCCCGGGAGATCTGCAACGCC
>DRKF01000118.1 GCA_011051915.1 Acidimicrobiales bacterium
CCTGGACGGTCTCGGGGGATGAGCATCACCCTGAGGGTGTGGGTGGGTTCGAGGCGGGACGATGGTCGATGTCGCCTGGGCGGTCTCGGGGGATGAGCATCACCCTGAGGGTGTGGGTGGGTTCGAGGCGGGACGATGGTCGATGTCGCCTGGGCGGTCTCAGGGGATCCGCATCACCCTGAGGGTGTCGGTGGCCCGGGTGCGGGTGGAGTGGCCGGAGATGACCACCACGGGATCTCCGGTCCGGAGCCCCCGGGCGTCGCGGGCCAGCCTTAGGGAGTCCTCGACCAGAGCGGCGGTGGTGGCATGGTCGCCGGTACGGATGGGGGTGGCACCCCAGCTCAATGTGAGCTGGTTGATGGTGCGGGGGTCGGGACTGAACCCCAGTATCGGGGTCGTGGGTCGGAACCGGGCGATGGAGCGGACAGTGAAGCCCGTCTGGGAGAGGCAGATGATGGCCTTGGCGTCGAGGGTCTCCGACACCCGCCACGCGGCCATGGTGATGGCGTCGGTGATCACGTCCTCCTCCCGTTGGGTCTGGTCCTCCCTGAGGTTCATGATCCGCTGGGCCCAGGTCTCGTAGTCGAACTCCTCGTCGGCCCGGGCGGTGATGCGGGCCATGGTGCGAACCGTGTTGACCGGATCCCGTCCGATGGCGGTCTCCCCCGAGAGCATCACGGCGGAGGAGCCGTCGAACACGGCGTTGGCCACGTCGGAGGCCTCGGCCCGGGTGGGTACCGGGGCGTGGATCATCGATTCCAGCATCTGGGTGGCGGTGATAGCCGGACGCCCCAGGGCGATACACCGTTCGATGATGACCTTCTGAAGGTGGGGCAGCTCCTCGATGGGGCACTCCGCACCCAGGTCGCCACGGGCGACCATGACCGCACCGGAGGCCTCGATGATGCCGTCGAGATTGTCGACCGCGGCCCGGGTCTCCACCTTGGCGATGACCATCGGGCCCCGCGGAGCGGGCTCGACCCCCAGACGGCGCAGGTCGTGGGCGGATCTGACGAAGGACAGGGCGACCATGTCCACACCCTCGGTCACGAAGGCGTCGAGGAGCTTGAGATCGTTGTCGGTGGGAGCGGTGAGCCTGAGGCGGTCCGAGGGGATGTGCAGTCCCGGCCGTCCCTGCAGCTTCCCGCCGAAGACCACCCGGGCCTTGAGGGAATCACCGTCGCTGTCCTCGACCACCGCGACGACCGAACCGTCGCCGAACGCCAGGCGGTCGCCTATGTGGAGGTCCACGGCCAGGGTCTCGTAGTCGACCTCGATGTCGTGGGAGTCGCTGTGACTGTTGCCGGGGCGGAGGGAGATCAGCTCACCCTCGACGAGCTCGGCTCCGCCCTCGGGGAAGGAGGCGCAGCGCACCTTGGGTCCGGGCAGGTCGCCCAGGATTCCCAGATGGTGGCCCCACTCGTGGCTCACGGAGCGGATACGTCGGTAGAGGGCCAGGGAGTCGTCGAGGGATCCGTGGGAGAGGTTGATCCGGGCCACGTCCATGCCGGCCTCCATCATGGCCCTCAGGGTCGGGGCGTCGGAGCAGGAGGGTCCGATGGTGGCGATGATCTTGGTGCGGCGTGCCATTGCCAACACGGTACAGACCCCCCGTCCGCCAGGTGCCCCACATTCCCGACGTGGGGGTGTGCCCTCAGGGGCGGGTCGTCATCACCGAAGGCGTGACCGATCGCCATGGGACGGATACCCCCCGCCCGGTGTCACGGAGGGAGTTCCCCGGGGTCCACTGCGGTTCGAGGGGCGCGGAGTGTCTAGAGTGCCCGCCCGTGGAACTCATATTCGTACGACACGGTCTTCCCGAGAGGGTCGAGACCGATGACGGTTCGCCCGCCGATCCCCCGTTGTCGGAGATCGGTCGGGCTCAGGCCGAGGCCGCCGGTCGGTGGCTGGCCGAGGAGGGACTTCACGCCGTCTACTCCAGTCCCCTCCGCCGGGCGTTCCAGACCGCGGAGCCCATCGCCGCCGCCCAGGATCTGGAGATTGTCGTCAGGGACGGGATCAGCGAGTTCGACCGTCACTCCGACAGCTACATCCCGATGGAGGAGCTCAAGGCCACCGACTACGAGAGGTGGCGGGCCCTGGTCCAGGGTGGCTACAACATGTCGACCGACGACCCCACCGAGTTCCAGCGACTGGTCGTGGCCACCGTCGAACAGATCATCGAATCCCACCGGGGCCAGAGGGTGGCGGTGGTGTGCCACGGTGGGGTGATAAACGCCTACTTCGCCCACGTCCTGGGGCGGGAACCCGGCGACATCTTCTTCTGCGACGTGGGCTACACATCGATCAGCCGGATAGCGGCGGCCTCCACCGGCCAGCGCAGTCTCGTCTCGCTCAACGAGAGGGCCCACCTCCGCGGCATGTGAGATTCGGCCCCGGGATCGGCTCAGTTCCGGGCGACCTGGATTGGGCTGTCCCGGTCGGAGTGGCTCAGCCCCCGCTGCCGCCTGTTTCGTGCCCACATGGCCGGGCTCAGTTCCGGGCGACCCGGTTTGGGCTGTCCCGGTCGGAGTGGCTCAGCCCCCGCTGCCGCCTGTTTCGTGCCCACATGGCCGGGCTCAGTTCCGGGCGACCTGGTTCCAGGGCAGTTCCTTGTCGACGCGGACATCGCCGGGCAGCCCCAGGACCCTCTCCCCCAGGATGTTGCGCATCACCTCGGAGGTACCACCCTCGATCGAGTTGGCCCGGCTGCGCAGGAACGCCTGCTGTCGGGTGGGTGACTCCATGGCCCGGCTGCCCCGGGTCATGTCGTAGTCGCCGTAGAGCATCCCCTCGGCTCCCATCAGGTTCATGCAGAAGGCGTAGATCTCCTTGTTGTTCTCGGCGAAGGCCAGCTTTCCCGTCGACCCCTCCGGACCGGGCACTCCCCGGGCCCGGTTCTGGGAGGCCCGAATGTTGGTCAGGCGAGCGGTCTCGGCCTGGCACCAGAGCTGCATCAGACGGTCCTTGTGGGCGGGATTGCGGAGTTCGTCCGGTGTCTCCCGCCAGACGCTCACCGCCTCGCCGATGACCCCCGAGCCTCGGGGGGCGACGGTTCCACCTATGGCGACCCGCTCGTTCATCAGGGTGGTTAGGGACACCCGCCAGCCGTCACCCACCTCTCCGAGCCGTTCCGAGTCGGGGATGTGGGCGTCGGTCATGAAGACCTCGTTGAACTCGGCGTCCCCGGTGATCTGGCGCAGGGGTTTGACCTCCACACCCGGCTGGTCCATGTCGATCACGAAGTAGGTGAGACCCCGGTGCTTGGGTTGTTCGGGGTCGGTGCGGGCCACGAGCATCCCCCAGCGGGCCACGTGGGCCAGGGTGGTCCAGACCTTCTGGCCGTTGACCGTCCACTCGTCGCCGTCGAGGACGGCCCGGGTGGCCAGGCCGGCCACGTCGGACCCGGCGTTGGGTTCGCTGAAGAGCTGACACCAGATCTCCTCACCGGTGAACAGCGGACGGAGGTAACGCTCCTTCTGGGCCTCACTGCCGTGGGTGTGCACGGTGGGTGCACCCATGCCGTAGCCGATGGGATTGCGGTAGTAGGGGCCGGGGGCCCCGGCCCGGGCCAGGCGGGTGTTGACCACCGACTGGAGCTTGGGGCTCAGGCCCAGACCGCCGTGGCCCTCGTCGAAATGCACCCAGGCCAGCCCCAGGTCGAACTGGGCCCCGAGGAAGGCGACGGCGTCGTTCACGTCGTTCTCGGCCAGGAGCTGCTCGCACAGCTCCAGAACCTGGGTTTCCTCGGGCGAAGGGTTGCTCATCGAAGGTCTCCGGGCCTCGTGGCTGCCAACACAGGGGTGACGAACCGGCCACGCCCGCACCCCCGGGTCAGTGTGGCACCGTCACGGACCGGTGCACCAAACCGCGGGCGCCCGCCGGTGGGGAGCAGATGAGGGCCCCGGGGTCACATGCGGGCCTGGAGGGCCCCGGGGGTCACCCTCGGGTCGCGAGTCGTCCACACACTCCCCCGGCGTTGCGCTGACGAAACCCCGGCCCTTGATGCACGACCAACCCGGACGCGACCGAGCGAACTGCTCCCCGGCTGTTTCGCTGACGCCGGCGAAGGCTGGAACGAGCCCGCTGCCGAGGGCCCCGCAGAACTGTCATGTCGGGAAGGACTGGGGATTGACCTCCTTCGTCGGCCGGCCGCCGGAATCCAGGGCACCCGCGCCCTCACCGGCTGACTCGCGCCGACCCAACGCTGTCGGGCGAACAGCTCGACTGAGTCGAGGCTCTGCGCCGAGGCGAAGCCTCCGGACCGGATGCCGACATTCCGGGCGGTCCGGCCACCGTGGCCGACCAGGAGCAACGCGATGAGCAGCCGGCCGACCCGCCCGTTGCCGTCGAGGAACGGGTGGATCGTCTCGAACTGGGCGTGGGAGAGCCCGGCGTGGACCAACGGTGGCGGCGCGCACTCGTGGAGGGAGTTCTCCGATTCGTCGAACGTCTCAGAGAGGTCGCCGGGGCTTGGCGGGACGAACGTGGTTGTCTCGATGGTGTATCCCGCCGGGCCTACCCAGTTCTGCGTCTTGCGGAACTCCCCCGGCTGCCGCTCCCGGCCCTGCACCCCGGTGAGGAGTTCTCCGTGGATCGCTCGGATGAGGCGGCCGGACAGTGGCAGTTCCGACGACAAGTGCAGGCCCTGGTTCATCGCCTTGACGTGGTCGACGGTTTCGGCGACATCCACGGGCGTGGCGACCCCCGGTGCTTCCATCTCGAAGGCCAGCAGGTCGTCGGGGCTCGACTGGGTCCCCTCGATCTGAGAGCTCAGCAATGCCTCCCGAAGCACGTACATCGCCACGAACAGGTCGGGGTCGAGGAGGTTCCTCGCGAGCCCGTCCATCCGACCGAGCGCCAGGTCGGCTTCCGACAGCAGCCGTGGGAGGTCCGCGTGCCAGCGATACGCCGTCGGTGGGTGACCCCGGGGCAAGGTGGCGGCGACGCCCTCGACCTCGACGGTGTGCTCCCGGTCGTCGCCCGAGTCGTGGCCCGCCTATCCCGACCGGGTCCACAGGACGTGGGTGCCCAGGGAGCCGTCCTGTTGGACCTCGACGGCGTTGACGGGGTCGAACCCGGGCAGCAGGGCTGATTCCGCTGCCCGGGCGACGAAACGTTCCACGACCTCGGCGGTGGCCGGCAGGACGCAGCCCTGTCCGTCGGTGCCGTGGACGACCAGGAGGCTGGGGACCTGACCCGGGGGTCTCCTGGGCCCGCCCCGGCCGAGGAGGAGTGAGGCCTCACGGATGGAGGGGGCCGACTCCCTTCCGTAGCGGTGCACGAGTTCGATCAGGGTCACCTGTTCCCAGTCGACGGATTCGTCGTAGCCGTCCGCCCGGGCCTTGGCGACCCCCCGGTCGTCGATGCGGATGTCGACAATCGACCGGCCCGCCAACTCCCGGCGGCGGGACCGGGCCGCCGCCCACAACCCGGCCAGCACGAGGACCACCAGAACGAGGGCGACGATTCCGGACACCGGGTTCAGTTCAGCCGGGCTCGGAGGCGGGCGGCGGCGGCCTCCATGTCGGCGGCCTCGGGCCCACTGTCGGAGCTCAGCCGGGCCATCGACTCCAGTTCGTCGGCGGCCTCGTCGAATCGTCCCGCCCTGACCA
>DRKF01000119.1 GCA_011051915.1 Acidimicrobiales bacterium
GAGCGGATTCCGGTCCATCGACGAACACTTCCGTGTGACCCCGCCCCGTCGCAACCTCCCGGTGATCATGGGCCTGATCGGTATCTGGTACATCGAGTTCTTCGGGGCCCAGAGCCAGGCGATCCTTCCCTACAGCCGGTACCTCGGCCGCTTCAGCGCCTATCTCCAGCAGCTCGACATGGAGAGCAACGGGAAGTCGACCCGTCTCGACGGTTCGCCGGTCACCTACGACACCGGTCCGGTGGTGTGGGGCCAGCCGGGGACCAACGGCCAGCACGCCTTCTTCCAACTCCTGCACCAGGGCACCCGCATGATTCCCTGTGACTTCCTCGGATTCCTCCGCCCGGTCCACGATCTCGACGGCCACCACGATCTGCTGATGGCCAACCTGTTCGCCCAGACCGAGGCCCTGGCCTTCGGTCGGACGGCCGAGGAGGTGAGTGAGGCGGGGGTACCCGCCGCCCAGGTGCCCCATCGAACCTTCGCCGGGAACCGGCCCAGCAGCACCCTTCTGGCTCCTGAACTGTCGCCCTACGTCCTGGGCCAGCTGGTGGCCCTCTATGAGCACAAGGTGTTCGTGCAGGGGGTGATCTGGGACATCGACTCCTTCGACCAGTGGGGCGTCGAGCTCGGAAAGCAGCTGGCCACGGCGATAGTCCCCGAGCTGTCCTCCGGATCCCCGGGCGGCTCCGGCCACGACAGTTCCACGGAGAATCTGATCTCGCTCTACCGCGAGGCCCGCCGCGGTTCCTGAACAGCCGGAACCGGCCGGGTGGCGGGGAGTGATCGGGCGGTGACGTTCAGGGTGTGGGCCACGCGGCCCGGTCGCAGAACACCACCGAGTGCTCGGTCTCGACCAGGGAGGCCGGGATGGACCGGTCGCCTCGCATCATCCGACCGAGGGCTTCGGTCTTGGTGCCGCCCACCACCAGCCAGACCCGGGAACGGGAACGGTTCAGCACCACCAGGGTCATCGTCATGCGACGGTGGCCGTGGTGGACTCCGCTCACGGCCAGGGGCGCACCGCTGACGTCGAGAGCCGGATCACCGGGGAACAGCGACGCCGTGTGCCCGTCGTCACCGAGGCCCAGGTGCACGCAGTCCAGCACGGGAGGATTCCCGCAGACCCCCATCAGTTCCGCGGTGTAGGCCACCAGGGCCCGGTGGGGGGAGTCGGAATCCACCGGCATCGGGTGAACATGGTCCGAGGGGATCCCCGCCGGACCGGTCAGCCGGTTCTGCAAAGCGGTCAGATTCCGGTCGGCCATTCCCTGGGGGACGAATCGCTCGTCGACCTGGAACACGTGCACCCGACTCCATGGCAGATCCAGGCCGGCGAGGTGGTCGAACATGGGACCGGGGCTGTTACCTCCGCTGAAGGCCACCGCGGCCCGTCCCGCGGCGGAGACCCTCCGCTCTATCACCCCGGCGATCGTGTCGGCGCAGGTGCGGGCCGCCTCGCCGGAGTCGGGGAGTACCCGGATGGTCGGAGGGTTCACACCGGGCCTCCGTCGGCGACGTCGTCAGTGATCGAATCGAGATGACAGCCCTGGTTCCACAGTCGAACCACGCGGGTCTCCCGCTCGTGTCCCAGCTCACAGATCGTGGCGGTGTCCAGGGCCAGGAGCTGTCCCGCCGTGGCGGGTAGGCCCACCCAGCGGGCTCCGAGGATGCGCAGGAAGTGCCCGTGGGCGAACACCGCGACCTGCGCCGGGTCGTCCCGATGCTCGCCGAGATGGCGCTGGGCCAGGTAGTGGGCCCGCTCGATCACCTCATCGGCCCGGACACCCACCTCCTCCACGCTCTCCCCCCGGGGGATGGGGTGGGTCCACACACTCCACAGAGGCTCGCGGCGACGGATCTCGGCGGTGACGGTCCCCTCGTAGACCCCGTAGTCCCACTCCATGGCGTCATCGCTGATCCAGGCTCCCTCGGCCAGCCCGGCGATCCGGCACGTCTCGAGGGCCCGGGACAGCGGGCTGGAGATCACCGCGGCGAATTGGCGATCCGCTATCTGGCGGCCCAGGGCCTCGGCCTGCCGGCGCCCCATGGCGGTGAGCGGGATGTCGGTTCGACCGGTGTGCTTGTGGGCGGCACTCCACTCGGTCTCCCCGTGTCGGATGAGGACGAGGTCGACGGTCACGCCGGCGGACCTCCGATCTCGTGGGGGCGGCCAAGGGGCGGTTGTGGGACGAGGACATCGGCGGGGCGGCCATGGGGCGGTTGTGGGACGGGGACATCGGCGGGGCGGCCATGGGGCGGTTGGTGGACGGTGGTCACCGGCACTCCGCCCAGCCGCGGCCGCCCAGGAGTCTCGATGCCTCGTCGGGTCCCCAACTGCCCAGGGGGTAGGTGATGGTGGGGGGATGATCCTCGAGGACGGGATCGACTATCCGCCAGGCCTCCTCCACGCCGTCCTGGCGGGCGAACAGTGAGGCGTCACCGACCATCGCGTCGTGAAGCAGGCGCTCGTAGGCATCGAGCTGCATGCGACCGAGTCCCGAGTCGCGGTCGACCTCGAGATCCACACTGTGGCTGACCAGGGCTTCGCCGGGTCGCTTGGCCTGCATGGTGAGGCCGATCGTGTAGTCCGGCTTCATCCTCATGCGCAGGATGTTGGGCTGGGGGAGACACTCCTCATCGGCGAACATCAGGCGGGGGGGCCGGCTGAACTCGACCACGACCTCGGTGATGGTCCGGGCCAGACCCTTGCCGGCCCGGATGAACCAGGGCACCCCGGCCCAACGCCAGGAGTCGATTCCGGCTCTGAGCGCCACGAACGTCTCGGTGTCGGAGTCGGGTGCGACGTCCTTCTCGTCGAGGTAACCCAGGTACTGACCGCGCACCATGTCGCGGTAGGAGAACGGGGCCATGGCCTTGA